>JAEORX010000033.1 GCA_016840685.1 Candidatus Thorarchaeota archaeon | reverse complement strand
CGGTTTCACTGGTGGGCCTGAGTGCTAACCGCTCCTCCAACTTTTCTCCTGAACCAAGCTCATCTATCCAGAACACCTGAGGAACGAATCCCTCAATATGGTCAGCCTCCTTCTTGAGATTGGACTCAGGGATTACAGTGGGAAACAGCATGGGCAGGTGATCCTTACGCTGGAGGACCTCTTCCAAGATGTCAAACATTAAGTTCATACTCATGTAACTCCATGGAGGAAACGGGGTGAACCCCTTTACTCCGTACCTTACATCAGCGAGTTCAGCCACTCGACAAATCTCGGTATACCAATCAGGAAAGTTGTTCTCTTTGTCCATGTCAAAGATGGCCTGTGTTGTATCGTTCTTTTCACTGCTCATGATGTCATCCCTTGCTTGATTTGTAATGCATGGAACTGGCTAGGACTGAGAATTAGATGTTTAATGAAGTTTCGGAACGCATTCACCTAGCATTGACGTTCACCAAAACTCAGTCTTGGAACTGGCTATTTAAACAGTTGGGCAAGAAAAATTACCTTTTCGTACGAGTTTCGCCGACCTCGCGGATGCGCTCATCGAGCTTGTGTTTTTTGATCAGCTCAACCACGCCCTCAGGGACAAGAGTTTCCCATTCATCATTACCCCATCGTATGAGGTCACGGATGTGACTCGCGCTGTAAGTGGACCTCTCGAGCAGCTTTGTTGAGTCGGTCTTTATGCCACCCTCCTCGAGAAGTCTTTTGACAAGTGCATTGTGACTATAGGCTTTATCAAAGTAAGGAACAAAGGACCTCATATGACTCACCCAGAGGGGGTGAATGTTGATGTCTGAGAGGGGGATTACCGTGACCCGTTCAAGGGATATCTTCTCATCAATGAGTGCCTGTCTGATGAGCATCACTCTCTCACCGCCAGTGAAGGGATTGTCAGGAGTGTGAGAATATTGCGAGCTACCAACGACTATGATTATGTCCTCGTTCTTCTCCAAGATTTGCTTGATAGTGTGAATGTGGCCCTTGTGGATTGGTTGAAAACGCCCAATAAACAGCGACTTCATTGTGACCGTTAAAGGACTCACTTGGTCCCCAAATAAGGCTTAGTACTGTGGTCCAAAGGATGAGATTCATAACGGGACAGATGAATTCTATTGAAGGTTCTACTTATGATTGAGATTGATGGCTCATACGGTGAAGGCGGTGGTCAAATCCTCCGCACTGCGATTTCGCTGGCAGCGCTGACTATGAAGCCCATTCGAATCTCCAACATACGAGCTGGTAGACCAACACCAGGTCTCAAACGACAGCACATTGCTGGAATCGAGGTCACTGGGAGAATAGTTGATGCTGATATCAGGGGTTTGAAAGTGGGCAGCACCTCAGTGGAGTTTGCACCCCGTGAACGTTGTGGGGGGACCATTAGCTATGATGTTGGTACTGCGGGATCAATCTCTCTGGTTCTCCAGGCGACCCTTCCGCCTGCTGTGTTGTCTCCAGATTCTATCAGCTTCAAACTACGTGGCGGGACTGATGTGAAGTGGAGCCCACCAGTTGACTATCTGTACAATGTCTTTGCACATGCACTGGGGATGCTTGGTGCCAATATAGGGATTGCTCAGAAGAGGCGTGGTCATTATCCGAGAGGGGGCGGTGAGGTCACCTGCGACGTCACTCCTGTGGATAGCATCCGGCCCTTCGAATGTGTTCAATTGGGGCGCCTCACCAGTGTGGGCGGAATATCCCATTGCGTACGATTACCTAGTCATATTGCAGAGAGACAGGCTACTGCAGCAGAAGAGATGATTCACCAACATCTGGAGATTGACTCCAAGATAACATGCGAGTCCTATCAGAAGAACAATGACCCACATCTGGGACCAGGAAGTGGAATCGTGGTTTGGGCAGAGTCAGAACATGGAATTAGGATGGGAGCGGACGTACTAGGTGAACGTGGCAAGAGTGCCGAAAGCGTCGGGCGCGAGGTGGTTTCACACCTCTTGACTGACTTCTCGACAGGTATGGCTATAGACTCTCATCTTTGTGATATGCTCATTCCCTATCTTGCAGTGGCAACTGGAACAAGTAAGATTGGCGTTACCGGAATCACCTCCCACCTTATAACAAATATCTGGGCTGTGAAACAGATTCTGGGCACAAGGATAGAGCTACAGGGCAAGATAGGTGAACCTGGAATCCTACTAGTTGAAGGTATGGGACTATCGCTTTGACAAGGACTCCAGATATTCATCAACAGACTCCTGAAGCGATGCAAGATCGACTGCTTCTACAGCTTCTCTCATCAGTTTCTCAACTCCAGTCCCCTCAATCGCTATAATCTCATGACTGCCTGGAAGACGTCTTCTCGCTTCTTCGAGCTTCTCAGGAGGTGTGATATCCACCTTGTTTAGAACAATCAACAAGGGGTTGATCGGGAACATCTTCTGGACTTCGCTGAGAAGATTCAGCTGCTGGTCAAAGGTCCACCCACACGCCTCGGAGGGATCAATCATGAAGATGATGACGTGTGCGAGATACTTCAATGCAGCAATGGCCTCGCGCTCAATCTCGTTCCTCTTTGCCATTGGTCTGTCAAGGATACCTGGAGTGTCCACTATCTGGACACTATGGGTGTCTACCTTTAGGTGTCCGATAATGACACTTCGTGTGGTGAAGGGATAGTATGCAATCTCTGGTTCGGCAGTGGATACTGCTTTCACCAGTGTTGACTTTCCTACATTTGGAAACCCTGCACATACTATCGTTGGAGTATTAGGTGTTATCCCGGGTAGCTTAGAGAGAGTTTCCTTTGCCTTGATGATGAAGTCCAGATTTTTCGCTGTTGCTCGGAGGATTGATGATATTCGTCCCTTGGCCGCGCTCCTTGACTGTTTCATTTGACGAAAATCATCAGCCAACTTGATGGCTTGAAGATGTTTGTTTGTTATTTCATCGATGGAAGGAATGCAGTTGTACACAGCGCCGAGGGATTGCTTCAGTCGATCATTGCCAACGAGGATTTCTGACAGCTCCACATAGAAGGGATGAAGTCGCTCTACAGAGGGGAACTGCTCAACAGCCTCGGTGATCTTTGCCTTGACTTGTTTTGTAAACTCCTGTAGTCGGGCGATTTCCCTGATACGCGTCCTCTCTACCTTCTTCATTCGAAGCGAACTCTTCATACTTAGTCTAAGCGAGCGATTGTGGGCGAACTCTATGATCTCCTCTGCTGTCATGATAGTGGGAATGTTAGCAAAGGGATTGAGTTTCCGCATCCTCGTCAAGCTCCGTCAGGTCAAGATAGGACAGTTCACAAACGTTTTAAAACGAGCGGACGTGACCAACACAGACGAACTCCCCCTTCGGAGGCTTATTGATAATGTCACTTCCAACTGGTGCAACTGTTGTAGGCTTGAAATGTAGTGATGGCGTAGTCGTAGCCACTGATTCATTGATTACTTGGGGCACATTTGTCCTGAGTGATAAAGGTGTGAAAGCGTTTAAGCTCACTGATACGATAGTCCTTGCATCTGCTGGGCTGACCTCTGACTACCAAATGCTTGTCAACCGATTAAAGGCACAGATCAAGCTCTACGAACTGAATCAGAAGAAGGACATATCTGTAAAGGCACTCTCCAAGATGCTGGCTAATACCCTCTATGCAAGACGCATGGCACCACTCTATGCCCAAACTGTTGTGGTCGGAGTGGATGCTGATGGCCCTCAACTTTATTCATTGGACATGGGAGGGTCTCTCATCCCAGACGACTTCACAGCCACAGGTTCTGGTACAGCAACAGCATATGGTGTCCTTGAGGAAAGATACAAGCCAAGTCTTTCAGTAAAGGAAGCTGAGGAGCTAGCAATCACCGCAGTTAAAGCGGGTATCGCAAGAGATGTTCAGTCTGGCGGGGACATCCGTGTCATGAGTGTGACAGAGGATGGAGTCACAGAACGGATTGTCAACTAGAGCGCGTGCAGCTGGTGGAATCACATCATCTCATCTTTAATGCCCATCCTTTGTCAAGATACAGCTTGGCTGCTCTTATCGGTGCGATTGAAACTGACCATAGACTCTCAAATCTCTCTATAGATGCACCCATCAAGCTGTCTGTCAAGAGAATCCTGAAGAGTGTCGCTAGTGGACCCACAGTTCTCGCCTATTCAGTGATGAGCACACAGACGAAACGGATATACAAAGAGGTGAGGGGGATAAGGGAGAGTCTTGGAAACTCGGTCATCATCATTGGCGGTGGTGCTCATGCGAGCGCTCGACCTATGGAGCTACTTGAGAAGGGATTCGACTACGCAGTCATAGGAGAAGGGGAACTGTCACTCCCAGAGCTTCTATGGTGTTTCATGAATGACAAGGACCCCACAAGCATTCCAGGTGTGGTTGGGGAAACGAGTAGGAAGTGTCCGATCCCGCGAGACCTTGAGCCAGTTGACCTTGACGCACAACCGCCTTTTGCCCTGAGAATGAACATTGTGGGTCCGATTGAGGTCACACGTGGGTGTCCGTTTTCCTGTAAATTCTGCTGCACTCCTTTCCTCACTGGTGGAAGGGTGCGTAATCGATCAGTCAGTGTGATTGTTCACTGGTTGAAACAGGCTGTGGAGAGGAGTGGATTTGATAGAACTTGGTTTCTGTCACCAAACGCTCTGTCCTATGGTGGGAGAGGACGCACTGTTGAGGCAGACAGACTTGAAGAGCTGTTGAGAGCAGTGACAGGAATCGCGGGTATAGATGAGGTCTTCTTCGGTTCATTCCCTTCGGAAGTAAGACCAGAGTTTGTCACCAAGCCCATCCTTGAGATGATGCGACAGTATGTTGCGAACAAGAGTCTTCAGATTGGTCTTCAATCCAGCAGTGACAGGTTGCTCAAGCAGACCAATCGACACCATACTGCCGAGGAGGGAATGAAGGCAATCAGCACAGCATTGGACTGTGGTTTCATTCCGCATGTGGACATGATATTTGGTCTGCCTGGGGAAACCACGAAGGAGTTACACGAGAGTATCGATTTGTGCTATTCACTAGCAGAGATGGGGGCAAAGACGCATGGACATGTATTCATGCCTTTGCCTGGAAGCGCCTATCAAAATGAGGAACCAGGGAAACTTGATCCAGAGAGTCGAAGACTCCTTGGTGAGTTATCAAGAAAGAAGCTTCTGACGGGTTCTTGGAGCGCTCAGGAGGACATGGCAAGAGACCTGTCTTCAAGCAAATCATAGACGAAGTTGGACATTGCCAAAGCCTGATAAGAAACAGGACGGACCAACTCCCGACCAAGTTTGAACTCTGACATGCCAACAGAACTGAGTGAAAGACTCAAGAAACAGGGCTATCATTTACTCGGTAAGAGAGGTGCCTACAAAGCCTGTCAGTGGCAAAAGAAAGCGCTTTTGCACAATACTTCATGCTACAAAGAACGGTTCTATGGCATTCAATCTCATAGGTGCCTACAAATGACACCTGTGGTGGACAAGTGTACCCAAAACTGCGAGTTCTGTTGGCGCATTACACCTGCCGATGTTGGCGTTAGCTGGAATCAGGTAGATGTTACAGAGTCGGATGTCATTCCTGTGGATCAGCTCATGGATGAGGTGCTTATGGCAAACCTGAGGTCTCTTGGAGGGTACAATCCAGAAACCGGGGCTTCGGTTCAGGAAAGGATGTACAAGGAGGCGAGAAACCCAAGGCATGTAGCAATTTCACTTGCTGGAGAACCTACTCTTCACCCTCTGATCAGTGACCTAATTGACGAGATTCATCACAGAGGCATGACATCGTTCCTCGTGACAAATGGCACTCGACCAGATGTACTTCAGACCATGTCCCTTCCCACACAACTCTATCTGACCTTGGCTGCACCTGATGAACCCACCTACAAGACACTTTGTAGACCTGAGTTACGAGATGGATGGGACAGAATTCTGACATCTCAGGAACTGCTGGGCTCTCTGAAGACAAGGACTGTCAACAGACTCACAATGGTGGCAAATCGCAACATGCATGATGCAAGGAAATACTCGAAGCTCATCGAAATGGGCGAGCCAGATTTTGTTGAGGTGAAGGGGTATATGTACTTGGGCTCGTCAAGGGCTCGTCTGGACCAGACCAATGCTCCGCCCCATCGTGAAATTCGTGCCTTTTCAGAGAAGCTCGCGACTCTCACTGGATACCACCTTCTGGATGAGCAGATTGAGAGCCGTGTTGTGCTGCTTTCACGCAGTAAACAAATTAAGAAGTTATGACAGATTCGAGGTTGAGTATTATGAAACTATCAGATATCCTCACACCGCTTCGGTCTGAAATTGACAAGGATGATTTGGTTCGTGAGAAGACCCTCCCACTTGGGCGCAAAGCTGTCCGTAAATGTAGTGAGTCCATCAAGATGGTTCATCGTGGGGAGTTCGATGATGCAAGGTCCCTAATCACTGAGGCAGGTGAAATAATCAGTGAAGCCATACAGGGAATGTCTGACAGCGATTTCATATTGAAATCAAGAGGACTTGATGTGGCTTATCAGGAGCTTGCAGAAGCTGCGAATCTGCTCTCTCTCTTAGAGCATAATAGATTCACCCCCCCTTCTGAGTATGAGATCCCAACTCGGGCATACCTGAATGGGCTTGCAGATGCTGTTGGAGAGTTGAGAAGAGCTGCTCTGGACCTTCTTCGTCACGATGATGTTGAAAGGGCGGAAACCCTCCTGGGGTTCATGGAAGAAATCCTGGAGGAACTGCAGACATTCGACTATCCCAATGCATTGATTCCTGATTTGAGGAGAAAGTGTGATGTAGGGAGGTCTCTTGTAGAGCGAACCCGCGGGGATCTCACGAGAGCTGTCGGGCAGAGTAGGTTAATGAAGAAACTCGACCGTGTTGGGGAACGTTTGAAGGACTGATTATCATGATTATTCCGGATATCTGGTTTACACTCTATTCATTAGCTAACAAGGGCGCAATCCACAGAAAGACGACAATAACTACAAGCGAG
The DNA here is from genome assembly GCA_016840685.1 of Candidatus Thorarchaeota archaeon. Classification (GTDB taxonomy): domain Archaea; phylum Asgardarchaeota; class Thorarchaeia; order Thorarchaeales; family Thorarchaeaceae; genus SMTZ1-45. The sequence continues at coordinate 15,956 of JAEORX010000033.1, read as the reverse complement.
CTGGGAGAGATTATGAAGGTCAGTCAGCAGACCGCCTCAAGACGAATTAGCCAATGTGTGGAACAGGGCTATTTGAACAGAGTACACACAGCTGATGGACTGCTTCTTCAGATAACTGATAAGGGAAGAGGGGCCCTTTTAGGGGTCCTATCAAACCTAGAGATTGCCTTTACTCCCCCTGAAGATGAGATTGTAATCGAGGGATCTGTGGTCACAGGTTTGGGTGAGGGTGCGTACTATGTAGAAGTCTATTCATCAAAGCTGAGGGCAGCATTGGGTTTCAAACCGCACCTTGGAACATTGAATGTGAAGATAACTAATGATGACTCACGTAAGGCCATTGGTAGAATGAAGAATACTCCACCACTTGTGTTGAGCGGCTTTACCCATAAGGGGCGTACCTTTGGAGATGTAATATGCTATCGAGTGAAAGTTAACAAGAAGCTTGAAGCCGCAATCGTCATCGCTCAACGTACGCATCACAGTGAGGAAATCCTAGAAGTCGTTGCTCCAATCAACATCAGAAATGCTCTCGACCTCAAGGATGATGATAAAGTGACTCTTACCCTCATACCCTTACACATGGCAACATAGTCTAATGACCGTATTTACCTGTAAGTGGAACAAATGCGACGCCACCCCAACGCCTTTCGACTACTCTACCATCCTCATCCTTCTCCATCATCATGAGCTCTTGAAAGAAGCCCCGCCCACCCACAGGGATGAGCATAATACCTCCAGGTCCAAGCTGGTCAATCAATGGTCTAGGAATGGATGGTGCGGCGGCAGCAACTAGTATTCTGTCAAAGGGTGCGTGTTCGGGCAGTCCAATCCCGCCATCTGCATGAATGAGTGTGACACGGTCAGCATAACCGCTACGTTCAAGGTTGTCCCTCGCAAACTCAATCAGTCCAGTGACAATCTCAATTGTGTAGACATGACCAGGGTTCTGTGCTGTCTGAGGTGCAACCATTTCTGCGCAGAGTGCGGCATGGTATCCTGACCCTGCGCCCACCTCCAGGACTCTTAGACCAGGTTTCAATCTGAGCGCCTCGCACATTATCACACACATGTGTGGGGCAGAGATTGTCTGACCCAGTCCAATTGGGAGTGGAGAGTCGTGATAGGCGTGACTCCGCATGTCAGGACGGACAAACTCCTCCCTTGGTACTGTTTTGAATGCACGCTCCATCTCGTCTGTCTTGATGTAACCATTGGCTCGCAGACGACGCACTAGGTCATCGATTGCCTTCTTGAAGCGCTCCTCAGGCATGTGAATCACTGTTAGAGAGGCTATGCATTCATAAAAGGATTGGGCGCACTATGATTGTCATGCAGAGAGTCCGTTTCAATGCCCATGGACATGAGAACATCATGGGAGAGCACAAGACCACAATCGAGCTAACCTCAGAGGCAGTTCTCTCAAAACGAGGCACCTGTATTGTGGGTGTCCGCATGGACACATCTCTGTTTCAATTAAGTACCAAAATCAAGAAACTTGCCTCATTATCCACTACGAAGATTGTCCTTAGGATGACTGTGAAAGGACTTACTGAAGAAGTGACAGGCACTGGAAGTCCTGGACTCACCTACATGGACTCTACAAGCATGGTCGCACGGACTAGCACTTTCGAATGTGGGAGAACTCTCATGGTGAGAGCAGACAAAGCGGCTTCTGATCTACGAAGAGATTTCATAGAAAAGCTACGGAGTAGTGAAGTCGTGGAGTGTGAGTTGATCTACATCACACAATGACTGCATCAACAACCATCTGAAACTCATATGGTGCACTGTCCCTCACTCTTCTTACAAGGTTCACTGTGGCAACCGAATGACCTGCTGCTTCCACGAGCCGAGAAAGTCTGTTTTTGATGGCCTCTTCAGGGTTGTCACCCCCGACGAAGTCATAATAGTGCATCACACCATGGGGTTTCAAGATACGACATGCATCAGAAACGAAGTCAAAGGCACCCGATGGGTGATTCATTATTACACGGTCAGCAATGCGACTCTCAGAATAGTCCCTAGCATCTCCGACTATTGGTTCAATTGAACCAATGAGTTTGTTCAGCCCCATACTCTTCCTGAGAAGATTGATTGCATCGGGATTGATGTCTATAGCAACAATGTGAGCCATTCTCTGCCGTGCGATATGGATTGGAAAGGGACCAACACCGCAGAACATATCCACCACAAACTCACCATCCTTCGTGAGCTGGGCAACTCTGTTATGCTCTTCTAATAGTCGTGGACTAAAATAGGCCTTTGACAGGTCAACGGCTAGACGACAGCCATACTCGATATGAATGGTCTCGGTCTTGTCCTCGCCAGCCAGACATTCATACTCTCTGACCCGGGTTGTTCCTGAGATTGCACCCTTCTTTGATAGGACTGTAGAGAAGTTCTTGTGAAGACGATGAAATACTTGACCGATTGTCTCCTTATGATCAGACAGCTCATCTGGTATCTCTAGGACTGCAATATCTCCAATGAGGTCATATGCCCGTGGAACAAGCTCGAGATCCTCAAGACTGAGGTGGTCCTGAAGGGCTTCCACCAGATTCCTCGGACTGCTAGGAACAGGTTCAAACTCCATCTCTCCCAGCTCGTAACTAGTATATCCAAGAACTTCATCCAGTGACCCGTCCACGAGCTCGTGACGGAGAGGCAGAAAGAGTGCTCCATCCTGTGAGAGTATTGTATAGTCCACATCGAGGAGGTCATGCTCGAGTAGGATTCTCCTAACTCGCTCTCCCTCGTTAACAACAACCTTCAGGAAGGGCTTTTTTGATGACATCATCTTGAGGGAGTATGTCCAGACCTAAGACACTTGTGATTATTCTGTGACCAAGCGGATGTATTCCTTTCCAGCACCAGATTTGGTACCGACCATAATCTGGTAGAAGGGAGAAGTTACACCTGTTGGTACCACCCTCTGGAGAGTTCCTGTGACCTCTACCTGGTCGCCTGTTCTGAGAAGACCACCGAAGGCACCATCATACACCATGATGCGACTCACAGATTCTCCACCAATCATATCATGAGGACCTGACGCCCCCTCATAGATTGCTGGATGAAAAATACCAAAGTCTGCTCCCTCAATCTCAAATTTGACTGTCAGAGGAGTGGAAGATATTGCGGTGTAGGACTCACTACTGTGGGCAATGGGTGCTTCTCCGGGGAGGAGGATAGGTGTGATTCCAATACAGACATCATCAAGGCATAGTGCCTGACGACGGGCGAAGAGATTCTGTAAATCATCTGACCTCATGGTGGGGACTCGAGCGTGGACTCGAGCCATAGCGTGTTTCCAGTCCGAGAGGTCACGTAGGCGTGTATCCTCCTCTTCTTCTACGAGTGAATCATAGTTCTCATGAAGTTTCCACGACTCCTCAAACCCGTACACGTTCATATTGATGTCTGACCGTTCGAGATTATGCCCCTTCCACAGAATGCTTCCTGCAACTCCAATGCGGTCATATGGGATACTTAGAGTATCATTCAGTTTGTCTGCACCACGCTTTACTAGGTCCTCAAGCTGATCTTTGGGACCGGTCTCAATTATCTCCTTCAGTCTGAGTTCGGGACTGAAGTATTTGGCAACACTCTCCCGAGGTGGCTGCAGCAGCTCAGTACCAAAGTGTCTGTCCTCGATCATGTAGTCAGCAGGGAGGGAACTCATGCCCTCAACAGTGGACTCTACGCTGCCCCAGAACATCCTCTTGTACTTGGTTGTAGCAGAGTACCATTCACCAGAGGGGTCAGGAACATACTTGAGGAAAGAGAGAATCCTGTCTGCAGGTTGGATGTAGCCAAGAACCACAAACACTCGACCTTCCACATCATGGAAAATATCACGGTCCCGGACATGGACAGGTAGGTCGATACACGCTGGATCAGTCACCTCATCAACCCCAGACACACAATCATATCATGTTTAACAGCTAGATAGATTAGATGGTCCACACTATGACTCTGTGACCACTTCGGAGTAGTGCTGATGAAGATTCTGCATCTATGCGATAGCCTTAATCCTGCCGGTCTTGGAGGCTATGAGTCAATCATACACTATCTATCAAAGGCTATGGCTGAGAAAAGGCATGTGTCATATGTTGTCACACAGTCACCTAATCGGCACGCCCCAGACACCGTCAAAAAACAACACTACACAATATTTCACCTACCGGGGAACCTGCTTGAGGCTCGAAAGTGGGAGTTTTACACACTGCCAGAGGAGGAGAGATTAGAAGCTGCTGGAAAGCTGTTCAAACCCTCGGACATCGCAGAAAATGTGGATTTAATTGAAGAACAGCTTGCTGGACTCATCGAAGAGCTTCAACCAGACATAGTCCATGCTCATAGTATATACATAATCTTCAACAAGGTAATCAAGAGATTACGTCTATCAAGCCGTCTGGGGATACCCGTGATTGTGACCATTCATGGGTTGCCTAAGTCTATCATCCTTCCAGACGGACGAGAGTCAACTGATTATGACGAGTTTGCCTCAGACTTTGATTTTGATCTTGTTCTTGCAGTGAGCGAGAATGTTGCAGAAGCACTCAGGAGGTATCTCAATTCATCTGCTCGGGATAAAATACGTGTAGTATATAGTGGAATTGATTTGACCACATTCAGACCTCTGCGGGAAATAGAAAAACAGTGGGACTTGGCATTCATGGGACGCTTGGAAGCAATGAAGTCTGTTGATCTGTTTCCAGAGATGTTATCCATTCTCAAACCAAGATTTCCGGGACTAAGGATGATGATGACTGGGGAAGGCTCTCTCAAGGGTTGGCTCTTCAATGAGTTTGAGAGAAGAAACGTTTCATCAATGATAGACTACAAGGGAGTGGTGAAAGCAGATGATGTCCCAATCTTGATCAACAAGAGCAAAATCTTCCTCTATCCCTCACGACAGGAGCCATTTGGGCTCTCAATCGTTGAGGCCATGGCATGCGGAGTCCCCGTAATAAGCACGAATGTGTTTGGTCCACGAGAGATAATCCAACCAAACCATGATGGGATCACAGTACCACCAGATGACGTGAATGCGTTAGCTGATGCGGTGGATTCTCTCTTGTCAGACAGAGAGCTCAGAAGGCAGATTGCACAGAACGCGCTCAGGTCTGTCCAGAGGTACGATATAAGAGAGCATGCAAGACAGTTGGTATCAATTTATCAGAGTTTGATTGATAGACAAAAAAAGTAGGCATGTGGGACTCAGAAGAGCCCCACAATTGAAGCTATTCAACGACAACTCGGGTACACTGACACCTGTCATTCCTTAGGAAGGCCTTCAGTGAGCCATATTCCATCATTGAGAGCAGTCCGACCTCAAGACCATCCTTAATGAGCTGCTTGGCTGCAATTATGGACACGATCTTTCCCTTCATTGCTCCGCTTGCGTCATCTATGGATGATGCACCCATTCTCTTTAGTGTCGTTTCAAGGTCGTTTAGATTAATCGAGTCTATGGGAACTGCGTCGGGTTTTATCTTTGGATCATGCTCATAGATTCCAGCTACATCAGATGCAAACAGTAGCCGTTTGGCACCCAGCTCCTTTGCAATGATGACTGCAAGTTGATCTCCACTGCCTACACTCCAACCCATAACTGAGTCAATAAGAATGTCCCCGCCCAATAGTGGGATCATACCTACTGACGCAAAGCCCTTCAATGGATCCAAGAAGTAGCTAGTCATCTGCATCTTCTCCGAGGTCGCCATCGAGGAGGGATACATCAAGCACACTGGTATCCCTGCGTCCTGGAGTGCCCTGACAATGATGTGTCTCAGGATCGCTACGCTCTCTTGGGTCTTGGAAAGAGGCAGGAGTTGTTCAGGTCCCAGGAACCCCTTGTGGAGCTTGTGTTCGAGGACTGGTGGATGTCCGTAGGAACCCACCCCATGTAGCAGCACAAGAGGCTTTATGAGTCCCTCCTGGAGGCATTCTCCAATCTCTCGGGCCACAGAATGTAATATCTCCTCTCTGTAGGTGTATGGCTTCGTCTTGTCGGTCAGCAATGAGCCTCCGAGCTTGAGGACAGTGAGTTCTTGGACCATTGTATAACACCATAGTGACTAGAACAGACTGAACATCGGGAATGGCCAAAAGAGCCCGATGAATGGCAGTAAGAGTACCATGATGATGGCTGCAATGGTGATGGTCAGGTTGTCTAGACCCTTGGGTGTTATTGCCTCAACAATAGTAGCCACAAGACTCACTACTAGGATGGGTATCAACAGATCGATGACTGAGAAGGCTGTCACCTCGATGGAGAACAGAAACACCAGAACGAAGCTGAAGAGGAATGATCCAATGAACATCCCAATCACACCAGCAACGGTCTTCTCAGCACCTCCGATGCCGAATTTCCTGTCACCTCCATACTTACGTCCTATGACATCCGCGAACCCGTCACCTCCAGCCAGACAACCAAAGACAATGAGCGCCAGTGGGGTAGCATTAGCAAGGTTACCATCAGCAGGAACATAGAACCAGAGAATGCCTACGACCACCATCAAAAACGCATAATACAGTGTTCCGCCAAGGAGCTCTCGGGGGTCACCGCTTCTGGACATTGAGCGCACAAAGTCCTCATTCTTACTTTTCCCAGTTCCAATCATCACGAATTGAAGGACAAATATCAGAGGGACTATGATGGCTAGCCAGCGACTGAATATACTACCGGAAAACAGAATCCAAGTCAGCACCCAGAGAGGTGCCGCAAATGTGTGAATGACTTTCCGTGTTACAACTGTTGAGAAAGCACCGCTCTTCTCAATTCTTGCATTGATCTGGACAAGCATTAATATCACGATGAACGAGATGATAAATGCTACAATATCCCAGACAATCTCTAGGCCAGGTAGGGGATTAAAGACCAAACTATCTCCTCCATTTATGTACCGACCTCGTACACAACTCCTCGATATAAATTGGTTCAATTATCATATAGATATCTATATGATAATTATAAGATTTTGACGTATTGATTATGAATTGATTAAAATCTGATGAGTTATCTCTTCTCAGAGATTAGAGAACTGCTGGAACACGTGTTCTAAACCATATCAAACTAATACTAAGATATAGAACAATACAAAAGAAGAGAGGGGTAGAACCCCCTCTCGAGTCGGTTTTCGTAATTAGAGTTCCTTCTTACAGAACCACCAGTCAGTGCAGTCATAACCTTCCTGGAGGCGTTTCTCTGCACCAGCCTTTGTCTTCGGAGGTGGTACAATCACTTTGTCACCAGGTTTCCAGTTGGCTGGAGTGGCAACCTTGTGCTTGTCAGAGGTCTGGAATGCATCAATGACACGGAGAATCTCTGCCATGTTGCGTCCATTGCTCAGGGGGTAGTATATCAGAGCTCTTAGCTTGAACTCTGGATCGATGAAGAAGACTGCTCGTACTGCAGCAGTACCACTCTGAGCCGGATGAATCATACCATATTTCTTAGCAACGGACATACTGAGGTCCTCGATTATTGGGAATGGGATCTCTACCCCGAACTTCTCCTTAATCGTACTTATCCAAGATATGTGAGAGTAGATACTGTCAATGCTAAGTCCCATCAGCTTCACGCCACGTTTCTGAAGTTCTGGGTAGATCTCTGTGAACCCTATGAACTCAGTAGTACAGACTGGTGTGAAGTCAGCAGGATGACTGAACAGAATGACCCAGCTGCCCTTGGCCCATTCACTGAACTTGATTATACCATCTGTTGTTACAGCCTCAAAATCTGGAGCTTCCTCTCCAATGAGGAGCATCCGTTTCTCAACTTGAGTTTCTTCCATTATGACATTCTCCAAGAATTTTCATCATGTGTGGGAAATTATCAATAATAATTATTATTTAAGTCTTATTATTAATTAGTAAAATTTTGTAACTAGGAATAACTTTATTTGAAGAGACATGAAACCAATGTCAACATGATATCATCCAGAGATGCGATAGCTGATACTATCAGGAAGAATGGCTTCCGAGCGACTCCGCAGAGGGTGGTAATCTATGAGGCGCTCTGGAAAGCTGGTTCTCACCCGAGTGTGTTGGAGATCCATGAGTATGCAACAAAGACAGACCCCTCAATCAGCCTAGCAACGGTTTACAAGACACTACAGCTATTCTCGGATATTGGATTGGTCAGGGAGATGGGGCTCAGAGATGGGTCGGCCCGCTATGATCCTGACACTGAGTTTCACATAAACCTCGTATGTAACAAATGCGGAAAAGTGGAAGATTTCAATAGTGTTTCCATGGACCAGATAGTGTCGAACTTGGATGAGAAATCAGGATTTCAAGTACTGAGTTATAGCTTTGAGGTGCGCGGGCTCTGTTCTGATTGTCAACGTCGCGTGTAGACATGTGTCGTTTTATCTGGAAGCCAACCGACATATGTCGGTAGAGTTCATATATGCTCAATGCCACAGGATTGAGTATGCCATTATTTGAGATTGTTTTCAGAGCACGGTATGAGAATCCATTCGGGCGAATCACAAGGGACAATCCTTCAGTCAAGATCTTTCAATGGTGCAATGACAAGTATGATGTCATGGAACTGGTCCTACAGAAACAAGAGGACTATAGAGAAATACGTGACGATTTTACAAAAGTGGTTGAAATCGTTGATGAGATACACAATGGAGGAAACACTCACGTCATAACTAGAATGTGTGCATGCGGAGGACCAGGCACAGTACAGAACTACCTCAAGGACCCCACTCTTCTCCTGATACCGCCGATTGCCTATGAGAAGGGATGGGAACACCTCAGGTTGATTGGGTTCAGACATGAGAGTGTCAAGAAACTCCTTGGAAAACTAGGAGAGGATGGTTTTGAGGTGGAGATTCTGAGAAAGAAACCCTTCGATGGTTATATTGCAAGCTCTCTAACACTCACAACAGATGCATTGTTCTCTGGACTAACGGAGAAACAGGTACATGCTCTTTTAACTGCATACGCACAGGGATACTTCAGGTTTCCACGAGGAGCGGATCTTCAGACTATTGCGTCCAAGGAGAAGATATCGAGAACCACCTTCTTGGAACATCTGAAAAAGGCAGAGAACAAGATCATCACTGCACTGATTCCACACATCCAGTTATTTAGACGAGTTCCTAAGGATCGAAAAGATGCTATGGCTCTTGTTTAGGAATAGAATATGCGTTCTCCAGCTAAGAAAAAGAGAGAGGCGCTAGTGGTCGTAATAGTGTAAGAAACGCTATCATCGTTGAGCGCCCCCGTATATCATCTGAAGAAGGATATTCTGTGGCTTGATGCCAGAGCTTGAGTCTTTCTCTTCTCGAGCTGCCGAAAAGCCTCTTGTTGTGCCAAGTATTGTTGATATCGTCTAGCTTCTTCATCATAGGCATCAACTACTATTGACCTGATCTTTTCCTCACGCTCAAAAGGTTCAGATGCTTCTGAGTGTGTGAATATCTGTTGTTTTGTTGTGCAAGTCATATCTATCACCAACTAGACTAGCACCCAAAAAAAAAGGATAATCTTTGTACCGATAACCGACTGTACCGACTTTTGTCGGTGGTTCATTAAAATGCAAAAAGGCAGGGTTGGTCTTGCTAGATTTAGCCCTGATAAACTATCAACGATGTTCAGACCCTTCGTATAGTCCTATGATTCCCTAGACATGATACCTGCGAGACCAAGACAAAAGATAGCAATGCCAAAGAGATTCATAGTTGTATCAGCCGTGATTGTTGGAGTGATGAATGGAATCACAACCCCAAAGACACCTACTGCCAACGCGACAGCATAGAGTACAAGTATTACGATTGCTTTGATGCTTTTTGTTGTGCTCATGGTTTCCACAGACGTATACAATTGTATGCATAAATAAATACATTTGTTTGCATACTCCTTTGCACACTGTAGAATGCTATATGTCTAAAACTTGAATCACTAGAGATGATGCAGAAGGTGGGATGAACAGTGGATGATAGAGTAATTGAACACGCCCGAGTTCTCGTGAACTGGAGCACTCATGTAAAGAGGGGGGAGATGGTCTTGGTTCGTGCACCTCCAAACGCACACGAGTTGGTAATTGCAATCTCTGCAGAGGTGGCAAGGAAGGGGGCTAGCTGCATGGTTTCCATGGAGAGCGATGAGATGGCTAAAGCGTATCTTCTCAATGCTGAAGAACAGACAATCAGTCTCTATCCCCGACATTTTGCGAGAGCCGTGGATGAGTGTGATGTGATAATTGGAATTGAAGCACCGATTGACACTATGACACTCTCAAGCGTGAATCCAGAGAAACTCATCGCGCGAAGCAGAACTAGAAAGCCAATCCTAGATATGGCACTGGCAAAGAGGTGGTGCGATACAGTACATCCCTGTGAAGCATTAGCATACCAAGCAAATATGACACTAGAAGAATATAGAGACTTTGTGTATGATTCCATTCTCATAGATTGGAAAGACGCATCACAAAACATGTCGGTGCTAAGGGAACGACTTGATTCATACAAGAATATCCGAATATTGGGAAAAGATACTGACCTCTTTGCCGAAACGAGTGGAAGGATCTGGGTCGTGGCTGATGGTAAGAACAATATGCCATGTGGAGAGGTGTATACCTCACCTGTGGAGGATACGGTTGAAGGGAGAATATGGTTTGACATACCCTTCATTTATCAAGGGAAAATCATTGAAAATGTCAGACTAGTGTTTGAGAGAGGGAGAGTAGTGGATTATTCAGCAGGTCAAGGGGAACAGACACTCAAAGCAATCATCGAGGCGGATGAAGGCGCAAAAAAGCTCGGAGAGATTGCCTTCGGGATGAACAAGGGAATCACGAAGTATACCATGAATATGCTCTTCGATGAGAAAATGTGGGGCACGATTCATTGTGCTCTTGGGATGGCTCTCAAAGAATGCAATGGAACAAATGAGAGTGCTATTCATGTTGACATGATTAAGGACATGCATACTGGAGAAGTGCTTGCAGGAGATGGAACCATCTACAAAGATGGGAAGTTTTTCTACGATCTGGTATGAGTGAAGAAAAGTATCCTACCGCGTTTTGCGTTTCTAGAAACACAATTAATCAGAGCACAATCTTCAGCCGAGGTGAAGGTCAGGAGGAATTTGAACTACTCAATAGCAGTAAGGTTTTGTAGTGGGTGTTTCACCTGATGATGTAATTTATGTGAGAATCTGTTCAATGGTCAAAAGATGTGAGTGAGCTAAATGATAAAGACAAGAGTAACTGAAATGTTGGGATGCAAGTACCCAATCATAGCAGGGACTATGGCAAGAATTTCTAATCCCGAGTTTACTGCTGCAGCCAGCAATGCTGGTGCCTGTGCTGTACTGGCAAGTGCAAATTACAAGACACCTGATGATTTGCGTGATGCAATCAAGAGGACACAATCTCTCACAGACCAACCATTTGCAGTGAACATCAATCTGTTTCCCGCATTGATGCCTCAAGAAAAGCTGGAAGACTATGTGGATGCCACATTGGATGAGGGAGTCAAGATCATTGAAACAAGTGGCCACAAGGCGCCAGAGGACTTGGTTCCAAAATTCAAGAGCAGCGGGGTCATCTGGATTCATAAATGTGCTGGAGTCAGATATGCGAAAAAAGGAGCTTCTCTAGGTGCCGATATAGTCACGGTGGTCGGATATGAGAATGGCGGAGCTACTGGAGTATTAGATATTGGGACAATGGTAATGGTTCCATCTGTAGTGGATGCTCTCGATGTCCCTGTGATTGCAGGGGGTGGTGTGACGGATGGTAGAGGTGTTGCCGCAGCCTTGGCACTGGGTGCTGATGGAGTGATCATGGGTACTAGGCTGATGGCCACAAAAGAGTGTCCCATTCACGATAATCTTAAGCAAGCATTTATTCAAGCTGTTGAAACCGATACCGTTCTAGCTCTGCGTTCTGTTGGAAACACTCACAGAATATGGAATAATAAAGCAGCACAGCATCTTCTTGAACTAGAATCTCAAAAAGCTCCCTTGTTTGCTCTCATCCAGGCAGCATCTGGAGAGAAGGCACAAGAGATGTATAGGAACGGAGACCTTGACATTGGTATTGTAAGTTGTGGCCAGGGTGTAGGCCTAATCAGAGATATTCCCACCGTGAAGGAACTGCTGGATAGAATAATGAATGAAGCTGAAGAAGTAATTTCACAACTTGGGAAACTATCAAACTAATGAAAAGGTCTGGAAAAAGAGGACTCGAAAACCGTATCCGATTTAATCATTGATATTGATGTTCTGAATGGGTGACTATCAAAACCAAATAATAAGGCAAAAGGGGGAGTTCTGCTGATACATGCATGGTGGATGAATTCCATACTTAGAAAGGCAAAATGCATTGATTTCTTGAAGAAGATGTAATTAAGGCATATCACCAGTCATCTGCAGAATTTGCTTTTAGGAGGACAATTGAGTTTCTAAGACTGTATGTATGAAGTGATTTGTTATTTTTAAGAGAATTAGAGTTCATCTTGGTCAACACAGACATGGTGATAGAGTGTAATTATCTCATCTTTTGTGGGTGTTCCTGTGATGAATCTCTCTCCTACGCCTATTCGTGGAACGGGTTTCCCATTCAGTTTTTCATTCATTCTTTGAACTAGGGGTAATCGATTAATATCAATCAGTTCGATGTCGATTCCAAGATCCTTTGCTGCAAGTTTGGCTGAAAATACCAGATTCATTGCATCTGGAGGAATAACTTCCGTTAATTCGTTAGTCATTCCAAGTTTCTTGTCACATGAATGGCAGACTGGCTGCATACCCTGACGTCCCTTGAACCCGCCTACTGTTTTGGATGAGAAAAAGACACGAATACTAAACCCAACAGACATGAACAGACCCCAATCGTTTCTTATTTTAGAATTCTGAAGATAAGGTCTGATTTCCAAGCAAGATGTAGGAAAAATATACACAATGGCGGACCAGAAGGAATTTGAATCATCGCAGTTTTATTGACTGAATGACCTAGAAACCCGAAGTATGAGTTAAATACTAGATATGATGTGACTCTGCAAACTTTGGGAGAGTTTCTAATACAATGAAAAAAGGCGTAGCAAAACCACGCTTTGTGGGTCAGTTAATCATGGGAATCTTGGAAATAATCTTGATCTTTGCTTTCATACCTTACATCTATGAGGTTGGTGGCACACTAATCTCATCCAGCACCTATGCGAATATGATTACATGGAGCGTACTGGCGTTCGTGGTCGTGCATGGTCTGTGGCGCATCATCGATGCCTATACAACAATGCGTCATGCAGACTAGACGACGTTTCCAAAAAAAACTTCATCCTAAATGGGGGTGTCTGCCCGATGCCCCCTTTTCTTGCTATAGATTGATTGAATATTCAGTTACAACTAAGGAAACAAGGGTAAGAGTGGCGAGTCAGGAGGGATTTGAAAATCGCTGATGAGATGAAATTATGAAAGCTCGAAATAGTCGCGGATTATCTTTGCATGTCCACCTTCGTGCCCCTCGCCATGGTATCGGTATCCAAAGACTGAAGAAACGCTAACCTTGCCCCCCTCAGGCCATTCATCATCAAGCTCGAAATTCCATTCCTCTGCTGAGAAACTCTCGAGTTTTGATATTAGAGTGTCAAATGATTCATGCCACTCTGAGATAATCTTCTCAAGGGACCAAGACTCACGACTTTTCACAGCTTCCTTATTGAAATCAGCTTCCGTTTTGTATGTGTACCATGGTTTTTTTCCTGATAGAACAAGCTCAGCTTGCAAAATAATCTCCCAATTCCAAGCCGAAATGTGTGCAATAATATCTTTTACAGTCCAACTTCCCTGGATTTTGTGAGTTTTCATTTGAAATTCAGTCAGTTTCGATACTACGTCTTCCAATTTTTGATGGTCTTTTCTGAAGAATTGGATTGCTTCTTCTTGATCCATCTGTTTCTCCTCCTTGAGAATGAATGTTCTTCACTTATTTTGCAGATATGTCTGTTGAAAAGATAATCGCGGGTCAGGGGGGATTTGAAGGCAAAGATAGCCATGCAATTATAATTCCTAAGTAATTGTAGATAGAAAAGATCCTACTATGAATGTGATTGAAATAACGACGATAGCAATTGCAATATGTTCAACCACTACTTTTAACACGCTTTCTTCCTGTGAGCGAGCCAAGAAGATATTGAACACGGTCATAATAAGGAGCCCCCAGACGATATCTACTATTACTGCTATTTCAAGTGATAAGAACCAAACTGGAATCACAAAAGTCAAAGCAAAAATGAATTTCGCCAGAAAAGTGGCCAATGTGGCTTCCCAAACATCTTTTCTTGAATGAATCCCTTCGGACTCCTCGGAAACATGCATTGCAACAGCGTCAGAGAAAGCATCAGCTATAGCTATTGCTACAATTGCTGCAATAACAGCCAAACGAGAACTTGTACTCGCATTTACACCAACAATCATTCCTAGTGTTGTAATGACTCCTGATGTTATACCAAAACTAACCCCTTTTTTGAGAGAGAGACTCATAGATTCTTGAAACAAAAAAGCCGCCTATAGGTGTTTACTTGAAAGGATGAATAGATGTGGAACATTATGGCGGGTCAGGGGGGATTTGAATCCCCAAATAGTTAATATCTTCGAGTCAACAGGTATGGAGTTGATGTAAATGGACAAATGGAAGTATTTTGACATTACACACAAGCATCATGTACTCTGTAATCCAATGAGTAAAGAGAAATTCGAACGATTCTGTCAACTTCTCAACCTACCAAAAGATACTCGAATTCTTGATATCGCGTGTGGAAAAGGAGAAGTCCTAGTCAGACTAGCAGAGAAATATGGAATTTCAGGGGTGGGAGTTGAGCTATCTCCATTTTGTATCAATGATTGTATGAAGAAACATCTCAAGAGAGTTCCTGAATCCGATTTAACCTTCATTGAGTTGGATGGTGCTAAGTATCGACCTGAATCCGGAGAACTATTTGATGTTGCAATGTGTTTGGGAGCAAGCTGGGTCTTTGAAAATTATGCTGGAACATTGAAAGCACTCAAACAGATGACAAAATCTGGAGGTCTTGTGATTGTTGGTGAACCTTTTCGTTTGAAGGAGCCTGATACTGAATATCTTGAGGTGACAAAAATGACTCGTAGTTCTTTTCGACCGCATGAAGATAATGTGTATCAAGGTGAAGAAATGGGACTCACATGCCTCTATACACTTATGTCTAACAAAGATGATTGGGATCACTATGAAACTCTTCAGTGGTGGGCTGTTGACAATTACATTCAGTCGCATACGGAGGATCCCGATAATCAGGAGCTTCTCGAGAAAGCAAAGACTGCAAAAGAGATTTACCTAAAATGGGGTAGAGATACTATCAGCTGGGGAGTATATATCTTCAGAAATCCATAAAATCAAGATGGCAGGCCAGGAGGGATTTGCATCATCCAGATAACTAAGAGCTATCTGGGGTATCGTAAGAACTGTGATAGAGTGCAATTATCTCATCTTTTGTTGGATTACCAGAAATGAACTCCTCTCCAACACTTATCCGGGGGATGGGTTTTCCGTTCATCTTTTCTTTCATTCTTTGGATCAAGTTCAAGCGATTGATATCTATTAGTCTAAGATTGACTCCTAGCTCCTGTGAAGCTAATTCGGCTGAAAAAACTAACGCCATTATTTCAGTGGGTATAACTTGTTCATATTCATTCTGAATTCCAAAATTCCTATCGCATGTATGGCAAACATGTATCATGCCTTCTCTTCCTGTGAAGACTCCAATTGTTTTTGAGGAAAAGAAAACATGAATTCCATTATCATTTAACATGAAAGAAACCTCATTTACATATCTATTAAAAAATCGAAATTAAGGTCTGATTTCACAGCAAGGTGTAGGAAAAGTATGCAAAATGGCGGGCCAGGAGGGATTTTTGGGCGACCTGCTGGAAGTCAGCATGCCAGAACCCTC
>JAEORX010000032.1 GCA_016840685.1 Candidatus Thorarchaeota archaeon | reverse complement strand
AGAAGTTGGGATTCAGCTCGATGCTCTTCAGCGCGGCCTCTTTTGCTTCTTTATCCCTTTGTTGACCCACTAGAATAGTACTCAGTCCACTCCATGAGGTGAAATCCTTCGGATTTAGTTCTATTGCTTTTCGAAAATATGGTTCTCCTTCGGTGAATGCATTCTTAGCCTTGAGAACGCAGCCTACAAGGTTCCAATTCCATGCATCCTTTTCACTCAACTCGAGTGCTCTCCGTGCTGAAACTTCTGCATCAGAGAGTTTGTTCAAAGCCAGCTGACATCTACCAAGCGAATTCCAATGCGCCGAATTCTCAGGATCCATTTCAATAAGTTTCTTAATGACTTCTTCAGCCTCAGCAATATTTCCCTCATTTATCAGCTCAATACTCCTAACCCATAGGTCATATCGATTATCAGAGTTCATCTCTCATCTCATCCATACTGACTCATACAGGAAACAAAATTTGTTCTATTTCAATGATTGGACTAGATTGACGGTAAGATTAAATCCCGAACTTCCCGAAGTTGTCATAAGCCGGGGTCTCCTAGTGGCTATGGAGGCGGTCTCGAAAACCGCTGCCCTTTGTGGCGCGTGAGGCAACGTGTATATCAATGACACGAGGCACGAATTCAAATCTCATCCCCGGCGCCATTCTCTCATTGTAACTCATCCAACACCTGCGTCATGATTCCTTTGGCAACATCTGTTATCTTGTCAAGTTTCTGCTGTGTTTTGGCTCCAATGTACAACCGGGCCTTTGGTTCGGTACCTGACACTCTTATGAGAACATATGATCCATCACTGTAATCTATGCGAACTCCATCCACCTCAAGCACCTTTTCCACTCCACTTATAGCAGGGACAAGCAACTCCTTCACACGTGGCAAGAATGACTGCTTGATCTTATCAGGACATGAAACAAAATCCCTCAGAATAGGATACTTGGGAACCGTTTTCATCAACTTCGTACAGCTTCCATCGCCCAACTCATCTACCAACTGAGCGAAGCGACCTGCACCTGTGATTCCATCCATCCACCACCCCAACTCAGTGAATATTGGTTTCCAAGGTTCAGAGGCAAAAATGACATTTCTACCATCCTCTGTCACCATAAACTCCTGGAGCGACCCTAGACGCATCCGAACCACAGACCCTCCCACAGAGTTCACACACTCATCAATTACACTTGAGGTGTCAATTGATGTGAGAACTATTCCCCCTCCGTTTCTCTCTACTTCATCTCTAGCAAAGACCGCAATCACCCGATTCTGATCAACGAACTCCCCCTCCTCATCTATCACAGCCAACCTATCACCATCTCCATCATGGCACATGGTCACTGCGAAATCAGAATCGGCTGCCATCTTCATAGCATCCCCTAGGTTTCTCGGTGATGGTTCAGGGGGTCTCCCGGGGAAGTGACCGTCCTGATGGGAGTTCATTGTAGTGACTGAGAATCCAAGATCTGAAAGAAGCTCTGGTGTATAATCTGTGGCCGCTCCATTTGCTAAATCAACAAGGACCTTGGTCCCGTCACTCAGTCCTCCTCTACTCAACAAGAACTCCTTGACTCTACTCAAGAACTCCAACTTGATGTCTTTATGAGTGGTATAGCCTATTTCATCCCAAGGAGCAACCAGATACTCTTCTTTTTCAATAGATGTTTCTAGGAACACCTCTTCAGAACGGATGAACTCCCGTCCTCCTGAGAAGAACTTGAAACCATTATCAGTTGGTGGATTGTGACTTGCTGTAATAATGACAGAAGCAGCCACATGCTCCGTTGCACTATAATGGGCCACCGCTGGCATAGGCGCTATTCCCAAGTCCGTGACATGAACTCCCGTAGAGAGTACCCCTCCAACGAAGACGTTTCTCAGCATCTCTCGAGATGTACGTGCATCAGTGCCTACTCCCACAGTCCCTTTTCCTTTAAGGAACGAACCAAGTGCTTTTCCAAGTTTGAGTGCCAAATCAGGAGTTGATGTTTCTAAGATTGACCCTCTAATACCAGATGTCCCAAATAGTTTCTGAGTCATTTCCCAACCCTCTAGTTATGCGGTAATGCCAAGTCCACAATGTCCTTTGCAGCCTCACCCATTCTCAAGAGACTGTCTACAACTAGGACTTGCGTTTGTGGTTGTCCATTGGGAGTAGCCACAATATGCTGTCTAAGCTTTCCTGTTTCGGAAATCAAATCCTTTTCAGATTCTATCACTGATGTCACCTTCTTTGGATTGAACTTGAACAGGTTATTAACAGCATCTGAGAACATCCCACTCACTTTTTCTCCAATAGCTTCAATCTTCTTCTTTAAAGATACATCAATTGGATCCTCAACTCTCTGTGCAATATCAACTGCTAGATCTGCAATTCTTTCAATGTATTGTGCTGCGAGCCGAAAATCAAGAGCCTCAACTGGTGTGATGTTCATCATCTCGCTCATTCTTGGGTATTGAATTGCAGACCGCAGTTCTCTGACAATGAGGAAGAAAAGACGGTCAACCTCTTCATCTCGTTGCATCACTTCGTTGGCCAAGTCCTTTGCGCCATTGAAATAGGCTGTCAATGAGTCTTGAATCATTCGAGAGGTGATAAGATGCATTCTACGCATTGCAGTATTCACTGGTAGGGTCGCAGGGTCCACCAAACAACGTAAAACTATCTGATTCTCGTCTTCTTCAGTGACTTCGAGCGCCACAAACCGTTTGATGATTCTTTTGATATCGTTTCTCTGACTGTTCGTGATTGGGTCCTCACTGACAATACGAATCTCGTCAAATCCAAGCAAATATCTGCTTGTGATTTCCCAACGGAGATTTTGTTCCATCTGTGCAGTAGTTGATTTTCTCTCGCCAGCTTTTGGAAGCCGCGGGTCGACAATCAGACACCCATCTTCACGTTCAACAACTACCACTGGATCTCCTTTGCTAAGCTTTTGTCTTACCACCCAGTCCTTTGGTAATATTATCAGAAATGAGCTTCCATTCTTACCACCAGTTTGCTGGAGTCGCCTGATGTTCACCATGTTTCTTCACCTATTAAAGAAGGGCGCCAACTGAATTCTTAGTCAGCGGCTTATTACATTTCCCGCAGGCTAGTTTCTTGACTGAACGTTATAGGTGATGGATGATGTTTAAATCTGCAAGTCTATACCCGTTTGTTGGTGTGCTATTGACTTCCTCAATCAGACGTAACATACTCGAACTACTAATTGAGTCTGGTCTCCAAGTGGCGCCTGAAGCACTGGAATACCTCATGCATTTAGATCACCCTGTTGAAACGGTCAAGTCCGTTCTTCTCTCCTCTTCGCCCAAAGCACATCCTCCTG
The DNA here is from genome assembly GCA_016840685.1 of Candidatus Thorarchaeota archaeon. Taxonomy (GTDB): domain Archaea; phylum Asgardarchaeota; class Thorarchaeia; order Thorarchaeales; family Thorarchaeaceae; genus SMTZ1-45. The sequence goes on along the minus strand of JAEORX010000032.1, from coordinate 19,677 downwards.
TCATATCCCGGCCATACCTAGAATCTCTCCTGATGGAACAGAACACGAATGCCGCGTCTGAAGAGGCACTTGAAGAAATTACAGAATATACTGCTGATACTGAAGGTCTTCATCCGGAAACACCATTGAACCTGTCTGATGATGAACTTGGATGGTCTTTTCGTGTTGAAAAGTCCCCCAATGCGAATGAAGTTGGATCTGAAGGAACCATTGAGGATTTCTTGGCACTTTTCAGAGACAGGTTCAACCGAATCAAACAGATATACATGAGTCGAATCGACACCCAAAATGCAGTTTCACCTCAAATTGCCAAACTAAGAAAAGACTCTACAAGGCAGAGAAAGGTGATGACGCGGGAAGGCATTCGTACGCCAGCTCGGACATCTCAAACCGTACTAGGCATTGTAAAGAACAAGAACATCTCACAGTCAAGGAATGTAGTCATTGAACTCGAAGACACAGATGATTCAATAATCTGTATCATACCAGCTACAAGAGAAGGCCTCAAGGGACAAGAACTCTCTGAAAAAGCAAACTCACTACTCCTAGACGAGGTCACTTGCATCTCCGGATTTGTCGATGAGAATGCACGAATGATCGCTGATGATGTAATCTTCCCCGATATTCCCACAGCCCGAGATATAGGCCGAGCAAAAAGAGATGTCTATGCTGTCTTCATATCAGACATTCATTGTGGTAGCAAGGAGTTCCTAGAAGACGAGTTTGACAGGTTCATAGGTTGGATGAATGGAATTGATGCTGACGAAGAGGACAGGGCTTTAGCAAAACAGATACGGTATCTCTTCGTTGCTGGTGACATGGTTGATGGGATAAGTGTTTACCCCTCACAGAGAGATGATCTGAGAATTGAAAGTATCTATGACCAATATGAGCACTTTGCAAGTAAATTAAGCAAGATCCCCAAGCACATCAAAATCTTCTGTATTCCTGGAAATCACGATGCAAATAGACAGGCTTTGCCCAAGCCCCCAGTTTCTGAAGAGTTTGCACAACCACTCTATGATCTTGGAAACCACATCACCATGCTAGGCGATCCTAGCCATGTCATTGTTGAGGGCGTGAATATTCTACTCACTCATGGTGACAGCATGGATGACCTAGTAACAAACATTCCTGGAGCCACATACACAGAACCTGCAAGACCAATGAAAGAACTTCTTAAGAAACGACACCTCGTGCCCATGTACGGAGGCAAGACAGAGCTTGCTCCACTTCACAGAGACTGGATGGTAATTGATACACCTCCTGATGTTGTGCACTTTGGTCATTGCCACCACAATGCGGTCGATAACTATCGTGGCGTGCAAATCATCAATTCAGGAACTTTCCAATCCCAAACTGATTTCATGCGGAAACAAGGAGTAGTCCCAACTCCTGGCATTGTCACAATCTTAAACCTTCGAACAGGCGCACCTGATGTTAGATTCTTTTATAATCAATCTACCTAACTCACTCAAGAATATCCTGTGCTACCTTGCTTAGACGAACATCATCGTCTAGAATGACCCCAATCTGTTTCTTACTCACAGCCAGCTTGATTTTCTTCGTTCTTCCATAACGACCTTTAGAAATCACCGTGGTGTTGATTAATCCCAACATATCAAGCTCGGAGATCAGGTCAGAAACTCGTCTTTGGGTCAATGTGTCCAACGAAAGGGACTTTGCTATCTCTGAATAGACATTATAACACTCACCAGTGAAAATATCTCGCTGTCCCTTCGTAGCTAGGGCATATACTGCAAAAAGAACAGCCTTTGACTGCATTGGAAGAGTTTTCACCGTTTCAGTAATAGTATCACGTTCAATGACCTTCTGAGCGTCACGTACATGTTCTTGAGTGACTGAACTATCTCCTCTCCTCTCTGCCAGTTCACCTGCAGTTCTCAGCAGGTCAAGTGCTCTTCTAGCATCACCGTGTTCCTGAGCTGCTAATGCCCCTACAAGATTGATTACTCCTTCATCACCTATCGCATTCTTGTTGAAGGCAAGCTCTACTCTCTGTTTTAGGATTCCCTTTAGCTCCACGGCATTATAGGGTGAGAAAATCACCTCTTCTTCTCCAAGGGTTGATAGAACCCTCGGATCGAGCATCTCCTTGAATTTCAAGTCGTTACTTATTCCAATGATTGATATCCTGCTGTTTTCAAGCTCTCCATTCATCCGAGTCAGTCCATAGAGAATATCATTTCCCTGTCCCACATCACGTTTCAACAGACTATCGACTTCATCAAGTACAACCGTAAGGATATTTGATTTGGAGTCTAACTTATTCTTTAAGACATCTCGAATCTCATCTGTTGGCAGTCCGGTGAAAGGCACCTCCGAGCCATCAGGCATCGTAGCATCAATCTGGTCGCAGAGTCTTTTCAACACTCTATAGTTGGTGCCAACAATCCTGCAGTTCACAAATGCTGTCAAGGGTGCATTTATTCCACTTTCTTTTGCCTTCTTCACCAGCATGTCAAGCACATAGCGGGCTACAACAGTCTTCCCAGTCCCAGTCTTTCCATAACACAGAATATTTGATGGTGGTGCTCCTCTCAGTGCTGGCCCCAAGATAGACCCGATTCGACTCATTTGGTCATCTCTGTATGGAAGACTTTCAGGCACATATGTTGGTCTTAAGGCGGTTCTATCTCTGAAAATGGCTTGACCCTGCAGGAACTTGTCAAACAGTTTATCGAGGGGTTTCTCCATATCATCATCCACTCCAAATCTCTGGTAAACAACACCAAGTGGAACATAAATACTTCCATAAGAACTTAAGGCAAGTTCCAGTGGATTTCGACTGGAACCTATGGAGCCTATGGATTTGATAAGAGTGGGTATTACCTCTGACTCTTAGATATACACACAAAAGAATTCATCAGTACTGCTCTAACTTCACTCATCAAACACAACACCGAAACGGTGGAGTTCTTGCGCTTAAGAGACCTTGAAATAACACTCGAATCAATGAAACGATTAGATGAGTATGACATAGCCTTAGAGCAGTATCCGACTCCTGCTCCAATTGCAGCCTCAGTGCTTTATGCCGCAGAACTGGAACACAAGGACATTAAGAACAAGATAGTGTGCGACTTAGGGTGTGGTGATGGGATATTCGCTATTGGGGCTGCAAAACTAGGTGCAAGCAAAGTCATCGGAATTGATGTACAAAGCAAAGCCTTAAAGGTGTCTCAAATGAACTCACGAATGTTCGGAACAGATGACACCGTAGACTGGGTTCTGGGGGATGTGTCCTCCATACAGCTATGTTGTCCAATAGATACAGTGGTAAGTAACCCCCCGTTCGGAGTGAAAAATCGGGGTGCTGATCTGAGATTCCTAAAGACAGCAATTTCGATTGCTGATGTGGTATACAGTATGCATCTCGCTGGTGACAAGAACAGGGCTTTCCTGAGCAAAGAGATAGAGAAGCTAGGTGCCAGGGTTACACAGATTGAAACATTTCAGTTTCCAATTGGCCGACTGTTCGAACATCACAGGAAAGAAAAACACCTAGTGGATGTAGATCTGTATCGTATATGCATCAAAGAGCGTGAATAGAATGGCAGATGTAAAGAGCGGCGATATTGTAGTGCCTGGAGATCAACTATGCGTCATAGAAGAGTTGATGCCAAGTTTTGGCACCTATGAAAAAGATGGAATTGTCTACGCCGCAGCTCCGGGACAAGTCGACATGGACCTCAAGGAACGAAGCATTCGAATTGTTGGTCCTGATGGTGGAATGAAGTTAGCCCTCCCAGAAAAAGGTGACATCCTTATGGGCGAAGCCACAATCGTCTTTGATCAACGTGCTGAGATCAAGATAGTAAGAATCAATGACATGGATTACCATAGCGGACTTGTCGGTGAATTACACATAAGCAATGTGACCCGTAGGTATGTGAAGAGCATGCAGGATGTACTCAAACAGAATGACATAGTCCGTGCTGCAGCCCTCAACACACATGGAATCCCTGTAGAGATTACGCTTGTAGGCCCAGAGCTTGGGGTTGTATATTCATTATGCACAAGATGTGGAAATCCCTTGACTCTTACAACTCACAATAACATGTTTTGTCTTCGATGTGAGAATCGCGAAACTAGAGAAGTAGCAAATGACTATGGTCTAAGATTTGGTCTAGAACCAAGACCAGACTTAGCACCTCGCAGACGGTCATTTGAGCGCCGCCATTATGATCGAGATGACCGTGGAGGTAGACGCTTTGATGGTCAAGGTAGAAGGGGTGGCGATAGACGTGACAGAAAAGGTGGAGATCGACACAGAGAGAGTAGGAGACGTTAGCTGTGAAACCTAGAACTATTGAGCATTCCAAGTTTGAAGTAAAATTTGAGATTGGTGGAGAAGGACACTCATTTCCGAACCTGCTTCGAAAGACTCTCTTGGAAGAGTCTTCAGTAGAGTTCGCTGGATATAACATCGAACATCCACTACTAGCCAGTCCAATCCTGACATTGAGGACAAAAAGGCGCCAAGCGAATGTGGTCTTGAGAGAGGCTCTTGAGAAGATGCTTGCGAGAACTGAAGAGTTCCGTAAGAAATTCAAACAAGCCGTATCAGATCATAATGTTGATTGAGTAGTGCTTGAGGATGTCCTTACATGTGGGAAGCCTTTGTTCAACATGACTCTATTGAAGAGATTCTGAATGACAAGGGATTAGCAAAAGTCGGTGATGGTATAGTAAATCTCTGTTACTCTTTAGCCAAATCCAAGATACTAGGGCACTCAACTGGGGAGAAGGTGAGGGATAGTATACTTGCAAGAGCAATACGTTCAACAGCTATTTATAGACACATCTCCCGTAGAACAGACTCAGGTCGAGCGGCAGATGCATACGAAGCCATCATAGCCTATCTATGGATGAAGGGTGAAGTCACAGTACAGGGAATAGTCGATATACTTGTTCAAACACTTTGCATAGACTCCAAGACCAATAGGAGAAAAGAGGGTGAGATTGCAGCACAATCGTTCCAATATCTCATAGAGCAATATATTGACTCATTACCTTGACAACCAAATGTTCAATGTCGCAATGCTTAATTGACCTCTAGATGCTGCAGCGGAGAAGTGAATGTCTGATGGAATTCTGTGATAAATGCGGTGCAATGATGGTACCAACCACAGAAGATGATGGTAGTAGAGTCCTAAAATGTCGAAGTTGTGGTCATACTAAAAAAATCAAAGGAAGACTTACTGTTTCTCAAAACATCGAAAAAACACCTCGTGACAAAATCATTGTTGTTGAGGATGATTCTATCCCCATGCCTGTAACTAAAGAAACTTGTCCAAAATGTGGAAACACAGATGCTTATTATTGGACGCTCCAGACAAGAAGAGGCGATGAAGGTGCAACTGAGTTCTATCGATGCACGGAATGCAAGCACACTTGGAGACGCTACTGATTACGACTGACAGATTTATAGCCCTCGAGATGCTGCTCCTAATACAACCCATTGCTAACTCTCTCCGACCAGAAAACATGGAGTAATGGAATTGGCAGAAGAGAAGAGCTTTACCCGTAGAAAACCATCAAAACTCACTACCATAAGAAACCTATCCCCTAAAACAAGTGGTCCAGTTAGGATTATGGGAATAGTCGTCGATGCAAGCCCAGGACTTGCTGTCATTCAAGACATATATGATGAGGATGTAAAAAAGGCAGGAAAAATCCAGGTCAGCATCGAAGGATCTCTTGAACTAAGCAAAAAATACCTGCTAATTGGAGAGGTGACAGAGAAAACAACCGATACCGGGAAAGAACTCAGACTTAATGTATCACTTGCCCATGATATCGATGCTTTGGATATAGCACTCTATAAGGAAGTCCAAGACCTAGAGGAAAAAGTGACAAGAGCAATGAGTGGATGAGGTGCAGACCAAGATGTTTCATGCAACTCTGGACAGTAGCAAGACCTGGAAGCAGATTGTAGATGCTCTGGCAACACTACTCACAGAAGCCCACTTCCTAATCAAGAGTAACGGCATTTCTCTGATTCAATATGACTCGTCAAGAGCTGCCATGATTGACCTCTTTCTCCCTTCAGATATCTTCCAAGAGTATAACTGCAAAGGTGAGCATGCAGTGAGTCTAGGATTGGATGAACTCGTTAAAGTGAGTAAGCGAATTGCTGGTGATGATAGGCTAGAATTTAATCTAGACGAAACTCAGAATCGTTTTGAAATCCGGATGATAGGTCAGGCTGAACGGACATTTAAAATTCAGATTCTTACTCCACCGGAAGAAAGAACCCAGAAGATAAGTCCAACATTTGAGATACGGGCGGAGATGTTATCTGATGCCTTTAAGCAGGCTGTGAAAGACATTGGCGTTGTTTCTAATCACATGAAGATTACAGTCAGAAAGGGCTCACTCGATTTCGGAGGAGTCGGTGATGTGGGGGAGGCTGAGGTTTCAATGAGCCTTGGGGATGAATCTCTCCTCCAAAGCCTTGAGGTGAAACAGGATGCCACTTCAATGTATGCTCTAAGTTATCTAACAGAGATTGCTAAAGCAATATCGAGTGAAACTCTAACGCTACGAATGACTGGGAACAAACCTGTAATGCTCGAGTTCTCGATTGCAGAAGGAGGATTGATCAAGTTCCTTTTGGCACCACGTATAGAGCGACGATAGCCACAAGTCTGGCCGTACCTATAAAGTGATGATAGATTCCACCGAGAGGGAACTTTAAAATGCTGAATCATTTTTGAGAATCTAGTTCAAAGATAAGGAGTAGTATTAGCCTCTCATGTGACATTAGTATCATCTGAGTAAAAAAGGCTGTACTGCACCAATAGATGATTGGAGATAATGGTATGTTTCATGCTACCCTAGATAGCACCAAAACATGGAAACAGATTGTGGATGCTCTTGCAACACTGCTTACAGAAGCACATTTCCGTGTGTCTGAATCTGGGATATCCCTACGCCAGCTTGATTCATCAAAGGCTGCAATGATTGACCTTACCCTTCCTTCTGGTATTTTTCAAGAGTACTCATGCAAGGGTGAACATGACATCTGCTTGGGTATCGACGAACTTACCAAGGTTAGCAAAAGAATGACTGGAGACGAGCATCTAGAGTTCAACCTCGATGAGTCTGAGAACCGCTTTGAGATTAGAATGGTTGGCCAGGCGAACAGAATATTCAAACTTCAATTATTGACTCCTCCAGATGATCAGACTAAGAAACCTGGAATTCAATTCGATGCAAAGGCAGAGTTACTGGCTGATACCTTTAAACAAGCAATCAAAGATATTGGGGTTGTGTCCAGTCATGTCAAAATCAGTGCAGAACCAGAACATCTTACTTTTGCTGGGGAGGGTGATACTGGTGAGGCAAATGTCGCTCTAACAACTAAAGGTGACGCACCAGCACTTTTCCAACTGGAGGTATCAGGGAAGTCGATGGCAATGTATGCACTCAACTATCTCACAGAAATAGCCAAAGCTATTGCAAGTGATAGTTTGATGCTTCAATTCACATCCAACAAACCAATGATGTTGGAATTTCCAATAGCAGAAGCAGGAAGCATAAGTTTCGTTCTTGCACCGCGAGTAGAACGTAGATAAAAGGACAAAAGGTGCCAAATACACTAGCACCAAATAATGGAGTTCTAGTGCATGTCGAATCAGAATCAAGGTTTCACAAGTACGATTTTGAAACTGCGATTCATGTTTCATGAATACTACAAATCAAACCCAGACTCCGTTGAGGTTCCCGAGAAGGTACACAACCGAGAGTTTGGCGTCCAAAGCTGGGAATGGAACTGGTTTTGTCCTAAAAGAAAGGTTCGTGATGAATCAGGTCGTGAAACGACAACTGGATGTGGTCAATCAGGAACATCTCTCTCTAGTGTAAAATCGTGTCCCAACTGCGGGTCTGATGACATCCAGGCAACAACATGGCGGAGACATGTCGGATATCTAAATCATGACGAGCTTATACACGACTTGGTGTCTGTAGCTCCTCATAGCATCTATCATTCAGCAGCCTTTTACAGGATACCAGTCGCCCGTAATATGAGTGAGAAGGAATGGTTTGGGGCTGAGCTTGTATTTGATATTGATGCAGATCATCTGGACCTTCCTTGTGCCAAGGAGCATGATGCCTGGCGTTGTAACACTGAAACTTGTCATGAAACAGGAACTGGCACACATCCTGAAAGCTGTCCTAGTTGTGGTGGAAAGAGTTTTGGAACGCGGAAATGGGTATGTGAGAAATGTCTGCTTGAAGCAAAGAAACATACTGTGAAGCTATATGATGAGTTCATCATTAACGACTTTGGTTTCGACCCAGAATCAATCCAACTCAACTATAGCGGCCATAGGGGATACCATCTCCGTGTTCAGGATCCTCGCGTCTACAAACTTGACTCAAATGGACGAATCCAAATTGTGCATTATATCATGGGCCTTGGTCTAAATACAGAAAAGGTAATTGTCAATCAGGGTGGAGTCAATCGAGTTCCGGACCGAGTCTTTCCAGGTTGGGCCGGAAAGCTGGCCAATGCTATTATTGAGTTTGTACGGAACATAGACTCATACAGTGGAACTGAAAGATGGGTCAGACCACTTAGAAAGGGGAAAGCATCAGCTCTGGAAGGCTTACTAAGGAACCCTCCAATTTTGAGCAAAGAGGCTAAAGATATTGGACTGAAATCGTGGCAGGAAATAGCAGAAAAGGCTGCTGAGTTCTATGGCGGTGAGATAGACCGTCCTGTAACCCATGATATTCATAGAGTCATTAGACTAATTGGTAGTTTGAATGGAAAAACTGGATTCTCAGTCAGCAAGCTGACAAGAGATACCATTGATGACTTTGACCCTTTTCATGATGCAGTTGCACTAAATAATGGACAAATGAAAGTCAAGTTTCTCCGCAGATCTCCTGGAGTCCCAAGATTCAGAATTGGTGATGAAACCTATGGACCATTTCATGGAGAGTCTGTGGAACTACCAACAGCTGCTGCTGTGTTTGCACTATGCAAAGGAGTTGCAATCATTGAGTGATTTTGGGTATGATGAAATCAAGGATGCATGGGAAAGTGAGATTGAGAATGAGGGTCTTCAGGACTTGGGAGACCTTCGACTAGGTAAAATGATTTCATATCTGTCCAATGTTCGTTTGTCATTAGCATCGACAGATGCTGAGAAGAGGGTCCAAGCAGATATACTCACACAGGAGGCCCTCAATCTCGAGTTCATGATTGAAGACTTGTTGAATCTCCGAAGACAGAAGATACTGAGTGCTGCCATCTCAGGATATCGGCCAATGGGTGATATGACCTTGGCAGAAGAGGAGCTATACAACAGAACACAGCGAGCTCTTGATGGCCACACAGAATTTGTCAAAGACTCCCTAGCCGGATCAAAACCAAAGAAGAAAGCCGACCATCGGCCAAAAGGGCCCAAGGAATCACATGTTTCTGAAACCGTGGAATTTGTAACTGTTCGATTTCTACGCCCAATCAGTGAGGCTTTCTTGGGTCTTGATGAGAGGACCTATGGACCATTCAACAAAGAGGATGTTGCCAAGATTCCAGCAGCAAATGCTAGAACATGGATTCGTGATGGTACCGTTGTCCGTATAGTCACAAAGGAGGACGTCTTGGAATGAAGAAAGAGGATCTAATAGCTGAGCTGACATCACTTCTCAGACTCATTAATGACACACGTGAAAAGGTCGGCCTAGAACATGACAAGTTTCAGGTTGCACTCTCAAACACATTACGGCTACTCAATGGAGGAAATCCAATTCTGACTAAGATGAAAGGGAGCGCAGATGATATCAAGGCATATATCATCAGAACAAGTACAGACCTGCGCCAAAGCTCACTGAATCCATATGAGCAAATTAAAGTCAAGGTTGAGTCAATACGGGGTATGGTTCAGACCCCCGAAGGATAGAAAGTCCTAAGAGCATCTTGAACACTGCAAAAATCATGCCACTGCACAAGAAACATCTTTTTTACATAGCGGCTCTGGTGTGTATTGCGCTTGCTGTTGCTGGCGGAATTTTGTACCCTCCAACGCCATGGGGCGTGCTCGCACCAGTTTTCTATGTATTCATGATTATCCTGGTTTCACTCGGTATTCTTCGTCTAGTATATCTGAAAGGGCTTCCGGACTGAAAATACGCATCCAAAGACAGTGAGTACAATTTTACGTCTTCTCTGCAAACTTTTAATATAGGCTGGAAAATCGCACAGCCAACTGGCGAAGTCGCCTACAATCGATCTTACTACAGGTGGTACCCCTCCATGGCCGAAACAGAAGAACCGACTGGACCTCCAGATACATTGATTGATCCAATTGAAATGTCAAAACTTGACCACAAGTTCCGTGAAGAGATACATAGCATGCCAAATGGTGAAGAGCTCTCTGCCTGTTTTGCGTGTTCAACATGTACAGCTGCTTGCCCCATCGCAAATATCTGGAATTACAAGCCTCACCAGTTGATTCGGATGATTCTTCTTGGAATGCGAGATGAGGTTCTCTCATCTAATGAAATCTGGTTATGTCTGACATGTTTTCAGTGTCAAGAACGTTGTCCTCAGAAAGTACGTGTCACTGACATCTTTTTTGACTGCAAGAACTTGGCTGCTGAGGAAGGCAAGGTGCCACCGACTATTGTTGGGCTTGGAAAAGAATTACTCGAGAAGGGACAACTCTACACGGTGACTGCGGATTGGGAGCGCGAAGACCTAAATCTCGAACCAGAAGTGCCCGGCTTATCTGTCGATCCTGTAAAGGACATTCTGAAGGAAACTCGAACGGGCAGGCTTGTGGGAGGTGGCAAGTGAGATGCCAGTATACAACCTGTATATGGGCTGTAGCGTGCCTGCAAACTATCCCAACTATGAAGCAGCCATGATGAAGGTGGCAGAGGCATACAACATCCAGTTAGAGTATATGGATGGGGTCGCCTGTTGCGGAAGCCCAAATCTCCGTGCTATTGATTATGATGGCTGGCTAGCTGTAAATGCCAGGACCCTTGCCATAGCTGAGAAAAATGGGCACGACATTGTTACGCCATGCAACGGCTGTTTCGGTTCCCTGAAGGATGTATATTACCATCTCAAACATGATGCCAAATACAGAGAAAAGATCAATGCAATCTTGAAGAAGGAAGGTCTAGAATTCAAAGGTACTATTATCCCCCGCCATTTTGTGGAAGCTCTGTATACAGACATCGGCATAGAGGAGATAAAGAAGAAGATTACAAAACCACTAGATGGAGTCGGAATTGCCATCCACTATGGCTGTCATCTTTTGCGCCCTGAAGACGTCACAGAGTTCAAGCCTGAGTATCTTGATGAATTAATAGAGGTAACTGGGGCGTCAGTTGTGGAATACCCCCTTTGGAAGCAGTGCTGTGGTGCTACTGTACTACCTGTTGATGAAAACCTAGGAATCCGTTTAGCCCGTGACAAGTTGAAGTCTATGAAGGAGTCAGGTGCGAAGTATGTAACGGTTGTCTGTCCTGCTTGTGGGAACCAGCTAGACCTTCAGCAACTTGGTCTGAAAGAGTCATACAAGGAGGAATACAATCTACCAGTTCTTCTCTACCCCCAGATCCTAGGTCTTGCTCTTGGAATGGATGAGGCTGAAGTAGGACTTGGCATGAATAGAGTACCCGCGGATTCTATTCTGGAACATCTGACTGGATGAGGTGAGAGAGAGTGTCCAATCCGGTCCTTATCATCGGAGCTGGCGTTGCAGGTATGACAGCGGCAGTTGAGCTTGCAGACTCTGGGATTAAGACAATCCTTGTGGAACGACAGAGATCAGTAGGAGGTAATGCTTTGGTCCTTTACAAGGCATTTCCAACCGATGACTGTTTCTACTGCTTCGAGGGGAATCGCTGGCGTCCAGGAATCCGTAAATGTTTCTATAGAAGCGCACTTACAGATCAACCCAATATCACATTGAAGATGAATAGTGAAGTAGACGAAATCTCAGGGAGTCCTGGTCAATTTACTGTAAAACTGAATGTAGGTCCTGTATATGTCCATCCAAAGAAATGTACACTGTGTGGACTTTGTATGGAAAAGTCCCAGGCCTTCTTTCTACTATCACCACAGTGCCAACCACAAGCAGTAATGTATGACCCGGAGAAAGCTGATGATGGTACAAAACAGGCTGAAGAGGAGTGTCCAACAAAGGCGATCAATCTGAGCGCTCAACCAACTGAAGAAACAGTCCAAGTTTCAGACATAATCATTGCAACTGGTTATCATGAGCTACAACCTGTCAACATGGATGAATACTATTATGGAAAACATCCCAACATCATCACACAACTAGAACTAGCCAAGATTATTGATCCCAATGGGCAGTCAGGTGGAGTGCTTGTTAGACCATCCGATGGAAAGCCTGCAAAAAGAGTGATGATGGTGCAATGTGTTGGTAGCAGAGATGAAAACTATTACCCCTATTGCTCAAAGATCTGCTGCATATTTGCTCTAAAACATGCTAATATCCTGACGCAGGAACGAGATGACATTCATGTCAGTGTTGTCTATATGGACATCCGAACATATGACCGATATGAACGATACTATCGCGACGCGCGAAACTCAGGAGTGGAATTTGTTCGAGGTAGGGTTTCCCTTGTCAACCCTCGTGAAGATGGGACTCTAGACATCACCGTCTATGACTCACTTCTCAACAAATATCTCAAATTCACAGTGGACCTCTTTGTCCTCTCGTCAGCTCTCGAGCCTCCCCAAGGGACTGACAAACTCATTGAAACACTTGGGATAAAGTCTGCAAGTGGATTTGTTGCACTTGCAGATCCCGCTTCAGAAAATGAGGTTGTGGTGGGCGATCATGTCTATGCATGCGGTACGGCCTTAGGCCCCGCAGAGGTCCCAGAGAGTGTGACACAAGCCCGCGCAGTTGTGTCCAAGATACTCCAGAACAGGAAGTGAAACTGACAGATGGATGACAACAAATCACCAGTGCTCATTTGTACCTGCGGAAAGCAGATGGGATTGGACTTTGACTTCCTAGAAACTCACATCAAAAAATCAACTCTCACATCATCAGTGACTGTTCATGATCTCGTGTGTCAGGAAGAAGGTCTGAGCAAGATAGGAGACCTTGTAACAGCCAGTGATGGACCTCTCGTGATTGCTGCATGTTCAAGCCAGAAGATTCAACCAAGAATTGACCAATATCTCAAACTAAAAGGTATTGACAGCTCCCAGATACAGTATGTGAACATCAGAGAACACTCAGCTTGGGTACACAAAGACAGGGACGAAGCAAGTAAGAAATCAGCAGACATGATCCGAGGCACACTGGCAAGATCTGCAAAGTCAATGAAACGCACACTAGAGCGAAAGGAGATCCCCACCCATGTTACGGTCATTGGCGGCGGGATTGCTGGTATTGAGTCAGCTCTTAGTCTATCAAACCTTGGCTATAAGGTATCCCTATTAGAAATCACTGAAGAGCTGGGTGGACATGTCAGGAACCTCCCTGTGGTCGCCCCCACCGGGAAGTCAGGACTAGAGATACTTGAGGCCAGACTGAAAGCGCTTCAGAATAATAACGATATCTCTATTCTGACCAAGGCTAAGGTGAATTATATCACTGGAGAGATGGGCGATTTCAAAGTCCATTACACTATGAACGATGATGAGGAACAGATACTGGACACATCTGCCATAGTCATTGCCACTGGCTTTAAGGAGTTCAAACCCACCTCAATGGATGAATACCGTTACGGAAAGAATCCTGATGTCATCACACAGTACGAGCTTTCGTGTATGCTGTCAGGGGGAGAACTTGCCCGACCATCGGATGGAAAGCCGGTCCAGGATGTTGTAATGGTTCAGTGTGTTGGAAGTAGGTCTGAAGACTACAAGAAGGACTGTAGCAAGTTGTGCTGCACCTTTGCGATTGACAATTCTCTTGAAATTCTCAAACGGGCCCCAGATGCAAATGTCAGAATTGTCTACATGGACATCCGAGTCCCCTTCGAGAACGAGATGATATACAAAGAGTCGCGTGAGAGGGGTGTTGACTATATCCGAGGCCGGGTCAGTATGACTTGGGAAAAAGATGGCCTTACATACGTACGCGTCTATGACTCACTTCTTGACAAGTATCTAGAAACCCCCGTAGACATACTTGTCCTTTCCTCTGCGATTCTACCACCTGACGGAACCTCTGAGCTATCAGAAACCCTTGGTTATGCTGTTGAGGAAGATGGACATGTTAAAGAACTCTATGGCAAATTGAGAAGAAACGAAACACGTCGTCGAGGCGTTGTTGCAGTAGGTGGGATCACACGACCTCAGTTTGTGTTCGAAGCTGTGACAGATGCCCAAGCTGGAGCACTCATCATTCATAATGAGCTACAGGGGGGAAAAATTGAATCAGTTGCGCGCGGTGCTGTTCTTAATGTGGATGACTGTGTTGGATGCAGTCTCTGCGCTCAACAATGTCCTCGTGGAGTCCCTCTAATGATAGAACAGACAGAGGCCGAGGAGGCTGATGAAGACCAGAAGATACTCTTCAAAGCCGCAATTGATACACTGAATTGTCATTCCTGTGGAGTCTGTCAGAGCCTGTGTCCTTCGGGTGCAACTCAACTCAACTTCCTCTCGAACGAGCAGCTCTGGGCTGAGATTGAAGCCACACTTGAAGGGGCTGGACCAGAGTATCCAATCACACTCTGTTTCTATTGCGAGGAGTGCTCTGTGTCCACGATTGACATAGTTGGAACAAGAAGGATGGAATATCCCACAAGCACTCGTCTAATCCCGGTTCCCTGCGCAGGTCGAGTGAGTATTATAGACATTCTCAAGGCTTTCGAACATGGTGCAAGCACTGTAATGATTGCTGCATGTGAAAAAGACCGGTGTCACATTGGAGGTACTGGCAACGAAATTGCTCAGGTGCAAGTAGATGTGGCCAGAGACATCCTTAACGCAATTGGTTGGAAAGGCGAGCGTGTTGATATGTTCAGAATGTTCAGTGCAGAACCAGAGCGCTTCACTAACGCAGTCAATGAAATGGTGAAACGTGCCACAGAATTGGGACCCACTCCAGTCCATACAGGAACAGCTGGGACGTGGATGGAGGTGACTGAATGACCGGGCCACTAACCGAGAAGTCCATTGCTCCGAAGAGACAACGCATGTTGGACATGGTACTAGCACTGGGTGGACTCAAAGAAGAATCTGCAATTCCTCTCAGTAGGGTGAAGGAGGAGCTTGACAAACTAAAGACAGAGTTGGCTCCACTTACTGATGCAATTCTTGCGTTTCCCGACTCATACTTCAAGAAGTTCCTCGAAACAGTAGAGAAGAATAACACCGTCACTGAGGTGAGCGACAGGAGCATCCTCAAAGATTCAATCTCTAGACTTGAGAAGGCATTGGCAAAAGACGATTCTGAGGCGTTGAAAGGACTGAACGATTTACTCACAAACGCACTCGCTCGGATGACGGAGGTCGAAGGAAGCCCCGAAACAAGCATAGACTTCGACTTGAATGCCAGCCTTTCCACAATATCCCATCTGACCTCTGAATTAGAGTCAATAATTGAGAACATCGAAAAGACTGCAGAATCAGAGGCAAAATCTGCATTGAATGAGCTTGTGACCTTGGTTGAAGCTCTTAAAGAGGCAGAGGCAAAATCTGAAGGAAACCCTGAAGAGGCTCTAGAAGAACTTCAGCAACTTGGGGCCAAGACTAGGTATGGTCCGGGTTTGAGAGCCATAGCCCAAGTAAAGCGAGGAAAACGAGATGGTCGAATTGATGAACCACGGTTCAAGGATCTTGTTTCGGGAAATATGTTGACTGAGGCCAATCGTGGAGTGATTACGTTCATTCTTCAAAAAATGGGGTCAAAGACAGCCATACAGCTAGGAGACCTGATGCAGACCCCGCCCCAAGCAATACAACACGCCATTGTGACCATGATTCAACGCGGTGAAGTTGAGATGGTTGGCCTTGATGGTGATGCTCCTGTTTTCTCCAATGTTCTCACAGAAACTCCGAACCCAACCCTAGTCCTGAAGAGAATAGTGCAACAGGTTCGCGGGATGGTCAAGTCATTGGATGATGATGATGTTAGCAAGTCTGCAAACGAGTCACTGAGAACGTTACAGACACTACTCGAACGTCTACAGATTTTAGGTTCATATGATGAAGCTGCGCTCTCCGAGCCAATTAACAAGCTCCGAAACACAGTTGACAACGCCACTGAAGCTGTCTTGAGCTCAGAAACCTCAAAAGATGCAGAGAACCTCAGACTTCTTGTTTCTGCAGGGCTTGAGGCCTTTGCCCGTTTCCGTCTCAAAATCACACTAGAAAAGGGACCTAATCTCGTCTCTGGGACCAATGTCTATGGGGAGCAATTAGATCCTAAGGTATACCAGAAAATGATGGACACCTATCTCGACAATGAGCTTGAGAGAGGGACCATTTTGATTCTGATTAGAGAATTAGGAGCTCTGACTGCACATGACCTTGCTGAGAGAACAACTATCCCGCAGGACAGAATTCTCAGTCACCTCCTCAGAATGAAGCGTGATGAACTTCTCACAATTGCTGGTGAGAGTCATGGGTACATCCTCTATGATGTACCACGAACACCATCCGAAGCCGAGATTGCCATTCAGACAGCAAGCGATCTCGCACTCCAGCTCTCCGAAGCTGGGGTAGAGCTCCAGAGGATTCTGAGTGAGCTCAAGGCACAAGATATTGGAAAACTAGCAAACTCGTTGGAAGTCTTTTCAAGAGCCCGCGATAAACTAGCATCCGTGCGTGTGAGTGGAGCAGTGATTGATGAAACTACTCTGGTCCAAGTAGAAGACAAAATCAGGTCTGCGGTCTTACTTGCCTATCGTACACGCGCAAAGATACCTAGCACACGACCAAAAGTCACTATCGATGACCTAGTAGATGTTGATGTGCCCTCAGTGCTTGATGAGTATAGAAACCAAATGGGGTATGCCCCCCTGCTTGGATTTGGTACCATTGAATGGGAGCAATCCAGATGCCTTGGCTGCAAATCCTGTGAAATCGCATGTCCAGAGGATGCAATTGAGCTGAAACCTCGAATAGAGATTCGCGAGCTCTTTGAAATTTCTGAGGAGGCACTCACTCAGCTACCGTCGAATCGATCACTCTTCTACAAGACTGTTCAGAATCTGGCTGCAGTCAAACCCTCCCAAGATATCTCCCTCAAGAAAGAGGCTCCTGGATTCGGCTCAGTAGAGGTGGATCTCTGGCTGTGTGTTGCATGTCGCACCTGCGTCAGACGTTGTCCTGGGCCTGAAGGTGGTGCCCTAGAACTTGAACTCAAGTGGAACCTACCAGAGGTCGTGAAACACATCACCTCGAGCTCATGATATGTCCAATGAAGGACTCTATTGCCATTCAGCAACTGACTTATACACTTGAAAGAAGGAGCATAACTGTTCAATTCTCTGAGGGAACATAATGGTTGATTTCAGGCTATCAGATAAACAACAGGAGCTACAGAGCAAAGCCAGAAAGTTTGCACAGGAGTACATGATTCCGTACGCCCATTATTATGACAAGACTGGGGAGTTCCCACGTCCAATAATTCAAAAGTGTTGGGAGGCGGGTCTCATGAATCTCTCGATCCCGAGAGAGTATGGGGGTCCGGGTCTTGGGTCACTCGAACAGTGCATCACAGTTGAGGAGATGGCCTCAGGTTGTGCAGGGATGACCACCAGCATCTATGTGAATACGCTTGGGGCAGAACCCATTCTAGTTGCAGGGACTCCTGAACAGAAAGAGAAGTATCTCCGCCCACTCACAGAGGAACTCAAGTTTGTTAGTTTCGCCTGTTCAGAACCTGGCATGGGTTCGGATGTCGCTGGTATACAGACCAAGGTAAAGAAAGAAGGCAACAACTATGTGCTGAATGGGTCGAAGTTCTGGATCACAAACGCGCCTCATGCTGATTTCTTCACAGTCTTCGCCAGCCTTGATCCAAGTCAGCGACATAAAGCACTCTGCGCCTTTATTGTGGATGCCGACACCCCAGGCGTAAAGACAGGGAGGCCCGTTGAAAAGATGGGACATAGGGCTTCTACAACATCATCCGTGATGTTCCGCGACGCAAAGGTTTCCGAAGAGAACCTCTTGGGGGCAGAGGGCAAAGGCTTTGGAATTGCTATGAAGACCTTTGCTATGACTCGACCATCAATTGCAGCCTTTGCCACAGGACTTGCTCGTGCCGCGATGGAGTATGCAAGAGACTATGTCAGCAAACGAGAGGCGTTCAACCAAAAACTACGGGAGTTTGAAGTCATCCAGTTCAAGCTGGCAGAGATGTACATGAAGGTTGAGGCATCACGAGCATTGTATCTGAAAGCCGCTTGGACCACCGACAATGGTGAAGATGCCACTGTTCCTGCTAGCGTGGCTAAAGCATTCGCTACAGACTTGGCGATGGAAACTGCAAGTGAGGCTCTTCAAATCCATGGTGGGTACGGCTACATTGATCAGTATCCACTCGAGAAGCTCTTCAGAGATGCCAAACTGTACCAAATCTACGAGGGAACAAGTGAGGTTCAGAGGTTGATCCTTGGCCGCCATGTCCTCAGTGGTTATGAACCTGCCATGCAACAGATCCCGAAGTGGTACAACAAGAACCCTCCAGACTTCTGAGATTTCAAGGAGATATTCCAATGATTGTGAAGAAATTAAAAGATCTCAAGGAGATTATCGCACTAGATGACACGATAATCCGAGAGGTGCTGAATCCCAAACACGACACAGTTCCCCTTCATCTTGGGTACAGTTTCGCACATGCGACACTTCCACCAAGGAAGACCTCACTACCACATCGGTTCAGAAGTGCATCTGAGGTGTACTACATTCTCAAAGGTGAGGGCTTAATGCATATCGACGACGAAACAGAGGTAGTGGGTCCCGGAGACACCATCTACATCCCTCCCCAAGCAGTCCAATCTATTGAGAACACTGGCGAAACAAATCTGGAGTTCCTATGCATCGTATATCCCGAGTGGCAACCGGATGCTGAAGAACTGGTCTGAGAAGTTTAGTATGAATGCTCATACAAGACCTCTCAGCGAGCGAGAAATAAGAGTCCTGACTATTCTCTTAGAGATGAAACCCTCAGCAACTACATCTGCGAAGTCAAGTCGGTCAAAATACACGCGCAAACTCTTAATTTTGCAGTTCTCGTACACCAAAACCTCAGATTGCTTAGACTCGACGACTTTTCCGTTTGGTAGAGTCCCAACAAGAATGAACTCCTCAAAGAAGGTGCTGTTCTCAACCATTATGACGACTGGTTTGAACTTGACCTCCACAAGGGTGTCAAACAACCACTCAAGCCATCTTCTTGCTCCATCCCTTCCTGAGAGTGTTACTCCCATCAGTTCAATCTCGCAGTCATCTGCAAAGAATGAAACAATATGATCGACGTCCCTGGATTCTATGGCATTATCTAGGTCCATAGCAATTTTTTTGATTGTTTCTTCATTCTGTATCTGAGTCAAAATAGAACCTCTAGAATACTCCTAAAACTTAGGGGTTATACGCATTGCGAATCTATTGTCATCCCTCAAGCAGGTACCCTCTTCGAACTGACTCATCGATTATCCATGCAGCATACTCCCACAGTA
>JAEORX010000031.1 GCA_016840685.1 Candidatus Thorarchaeota archaeon | reverse complement strand
TGGCTATTCGTGCACGTTCTTCAATTCTGATGTCACTTCCATAGAGTGAATCTGTTCTCGCGCGTTCACGAATGAGAATCTCATTTGACTCTACAAAACCTCTGACCTCGGATCTTTTTCCTATTCGGAAGCCGTCAGTGGCTCTTATATAATCCGCACGTATCTCTCCACCGACAATAATACGAAAGGTGTCAATGCGACCTTCAGCTCTGACAGTTCCGCCAACTTTGATTTTTCCATCACTCTTCAGATTTCCCCCAATGGCTACGGTTCCACCGACATTGAGACCTTCAGAAACCATCAGATCACCTTCAGTCTTAACAGTGCCACCCACGTCAATCAATCGACCTGTTGCATTGCCAGTGATTTTCACAGTGCCGCCCACATTAATTTCACCAAATTCGAAATCACCTTCAGCCTTGAAGGTCCCACCTATGTCAACCGTACTCACCTTTGACCCTGGACCAACCTTAGCAGCACCACCAACATCAAGATCTTCAATCTCAATCGCATCTTCAGCCTTGAAACTCCCACCAACTGAAACCTTCTTGATGAATCCTCTTACAGCTTTTCCAGAACCGCCAGCATCAAACTCTTCAGCCTGAATCTTTCCGTATATACCGACGGATCCACCGCCAGAAACCCGTTCCACATCTACATTGCCCTCGATTTTGACGGATCCGCCTCCTGTGAGTCTTTGGGCTTTCGCATCACCTGTGACCCTGATAGAAGCCCCCGCTTTTGCGGCTACGCACTCTAAGTTTCCTTCAATGCGTAATGCTGCACCAATTTCGATGTCACGGGCTTTTGCGTCACCATGTACCCAGAGACTGCCTCTTGGGATGCTGACTGCCCTATCAACTGTGAGATTTCCATTCACCGTGATTTGATCTCGGCTCTTAGACTCAAGTCTGCCACAATGCAATGCGCCCTCAATCGCAAGTTCATCTATAACATATAGGGTTCCGCTAATCTCAATTATGTCTCCCTCGGATGCCATGAGTGTCCTGCATCCGCGAATCTCGACATCACCTTCAACCTTTCCGAGTTCGACTCTTTCTTCGTTCTTGAATGATAATTTTTCAGCCATCTTGGCCTTCACCTTGTCATTGTTACTAGTTTAAATCGTTCATTCTTCGTATATAAAGCGGAGTCACGAAATGTAGTCACTAATTGTGACTATCGGTAGTAATCTCATGAGGAGTACTCACATCCCAATTATGGGCTCAGGTATCGGAATTCCCACGAGTCCAGCCAGTCTCTTGTAGAGCTCAAGGTATTGGTGCCCTCGAACTGTCACTTTGAAGACGGTCATCCCATCGTCATCGTCCTCTTCCAAGAGACCCCTGCCTACAAGTTCAGTGATTGACTCTTTTGCCCTATCAACAGGCATGTTTGTTGAACGGGCCGCTCGTGTCAATGGACACTCTCCCCAAATGTAGACGACTCGCAAAAGCTCTGCATAGATGTCATACCTAGTCCGCTTCTGCAGCTCTCTTCTCTTTCTTTTCTTCTTCGTTATTTCTTCTGACATCCACGCAGTCCTCCTGTAGACGAAAGCGAATGAAGATAAGAATGTAATGTCCTCTATAAGATTCTCCTGCTGCATCAGGACCAGCAATCCTTATGTCATAGGAAAAATCCTGAGAACCATCGAGTCGAGGCAAAGATGATCCACTGTGTATACATCATCAATAAGGGTGGAGACCCCCTCTATGGACGCTCATTTGAGGATGATACATGTGTCGATCCTAACTCACTACCCTCATACATTCGTAACTCTGTGGTGATGTTGCAGTCGAGTTCGAGCACTTCCTCAGACAGAGTCTATATTCTCCAATCGAATGACTGTATCTGGGCGTATTCTCTCTATCCCTCCTTTGCACTTGTGTCAATGGCATCCATGGAGCAATCCATTCCCCAACTGAAGAACATAGTGTCGTCTCTTGGACATGCAATATCGCACAAGTATGGCAACCTGATCGAATCCTGGAGTGGTAGCATGAGTGACATCGTCGATGTAAATTCACTCATAGACAATTATGTATCTCTTGATTTTGGTCGTCCCTCTAAAAAAATAATGAAGTTAATTGAGAAACTAATTAATAAAACACTGAAGCAACCTGAAATTGCATTTATTGGGATATTCGACTCTGAAGGAGATATGATTGCTGGTAATGTACCAGACCTCTATTTGTTCAGAATCCAGGTAGAGATCTCACAGGGTGTGATCAAACCGGTCATGGATATTGTGCCATCTACAATAAATGCAGGTGACCATACTCTTCAGATGTTGAAGGTCAATTCAATCACAGTTGTGGTGGCGTCACAACCAGGCGAGAGCAAACTATATGCTGTCACTAGTGCTGGTGAGATTGCTCAGACACTAAGTGAAACTTTGTCGTAGCAGTTTTATCGGATTCTGATGTATTTATCAAACGAGAGTGAATAGCTTTGGTCAGTCCTGAGAGAGCAATCTTTGACGCTGAGGAACTGATAAACCAAGCAGTTTGGAGGGGCACCTACGAAGATGATTTCAAAAGCGAACTTACTCTGTGTTCCGAAGCTAAGATCATCCTAGAAGGTCTTTCTGACCTCGACCCACTTTTGGAGAAGCATAGAAGAAGAGCTCTCTCTCAATGTCTCTTGAGACTTGATCATGCCTATGTCGGACTTGGTGACCATGAATGGAGCATAGACCGAACAACAGAAGCATTAACCCTTGCAGAAACTTCCGGAAGCACTGTGCAGATTGCCAGAGCACTTTTCTCTCTAGGCAATGCCTTCCTGAAAGCTGGTGATACTACTAATGCTGAACGCCAGTGGGTGAGGCTCCTTTTGCTTGCTGAAGAGTGTCCCGAAGACAGGGAGATGCAAAATGTTGTTGGTTGGACGCTTGTAGTAAGAGGGCACGTGTTGAATGAGAAGGATCTCTATGAACAAGCAGCACATGTATTGGAAGATGCGTATACAACCCTCGTAGATGTTGGTGATTATTTTGGTTGTGCCTCAGCCTGTGATCTTCTTGAAGAGGTCTATTTCAAACTAGACGCTCCAGAGAAGGCAGAAACCTACAAATCAAAGGCTGAGGAGTGCAGAATGAGAATACGAAATCAGCCGCATCCCTATGACCCGTGAGCTGACGAAAGACACAAGTATTGTCAATGATGGGTCGTTGTTAAAACAAACCGAGGTCTCTCAATGCTTATTGTTGGAATCTGTGGCTCCCCTAAAACCGAGTATTCAAGCACACGTCACCTACTTGAAGCAGCACTAGCTGCTATATCTGATGGTCAGACTAAATTACTAAACATCAGTGATTACAACATTCAACACTGCACGGGTTGTGACTCATGTGTGAGGAAGAAACCATGTCCTCAGAGCGTAAGTGATGATATGCCGATGATTGAGAAACAACTCATCGAAGCTGATGCTATCATCATTGCCGCACCATCCTATTTCACATCCGTTCCTGGAGTTCTCAAGGATTTCATAGACAGGTCACGCGCCATGAAGATGAATGACCATCAGCTAAAAGACAAAGTCTTTGGTGCCGTTTCATATGCAGGTCTCAGATATGGTGGCCAAGAGCACGTGATTGATGCCTTGAATCGATATGCTCTCGGCCAAGGCATGATAGTGGTCGGAAGCGTTGGAAGTCCAGTAAAGCACGGTACCTTTGGTTCAGGCAGTCTTCAAAAAGACGATGGATCATGGCGATCTGCAAAGGATGACGAACTGGCTGTACAAGGCAGTAGACTGTTAGGACAGAGGGTTGCTGAAGTGGTTCTACGTCTGCGAAGTTCAGGTGAGAAATGATGGATTCAGGTTTCGTCCAGGTCTACACTGGCAACGGAAAGGGAAAGACAACATGCGCACTTGGAGCTGGTCTTCGAGCCGCAGGACATGGTCTAGAGGTCCTCATGATCTCCTTCATGAAGGCAAAGTGCGCAATAAGAAATGGGGGTGAGGACATCAACTATGGTGAATTCAGGAGTATTGATCAGATTCCAAACTTCACCATCGTCCCAGTCGGTCGAGAGACCTTCGTTGACAAAGAGCACCCTGACCCGATTGACATCAAGATGGCAAAGGATGGGCTAGGTCTCGCCAAGATTGCAATTCGGGATAGGAAATGCGATGTCCTGATTTTAGATGAGATTAATGTAGCAGTTGAATGGAACCTCTTCTCCGTTGATGAGCAGCTTGACCTCATAAGAAACAAACCTGAGGATATGGAGCTGATAATGACTGGACGATATGCCCGACAAGAGATCATCGATGCAGCAGACCTTGTGACCGAGATGAGAGAAGTCAAGCACTATTTCAAGGCAAACAACGTTCAAGCTCGTAGGGGATTCGAATTCTAAGCACCTTCACAAATCGAACAGTTAATATTCTGCTCCCTTTCTGGACACTTGTTTCATGATTTGGAGGAGTCATAGATGGTTGATGACACAACCAAGAAGATTGCTGCAGCAAAGGAGAGTTGGGAGAAGAACACTCTTGCTCCACATCTGGCGAAACATCCAGATCGAAGGAAGGAGTTTGTCACGACCTCTAGTAAGCCCGTGAAGGTTCTGTACACACCTCTTGATGTGCCAAACTTCGATTATGTGAGGGACTTGGGCTTTCCAAGCGAGTATCCCTTCACACGTGGAGTCCAACCCACAATGCACCGTGGCAAGCTTTGGACCATGAGGCAGTTTGCAGGTATGGGCTCAGCTGAAGAAACAAATGAGAGGTTCAAGTTCCTTTTGGCTCATGGTCAGACCGGTCTCAGTGTTGCCTTCCATCTGCCTACCATTTTTGCACGGGACTCTGACCATCCATTTTCACATGGTGAGGTTGGTAAACTGGGAGTGGCTGTTGACACACTCAGGGACATGGAGATACTGTTTGATGGAATTCCATTGGACCAGGTCACCACATCAATGACCATCAATGCCCCCGCCTCGATCTTGCTTGCCATGTATATGGTCGCAGCTGAGAAGCAGGGAGTTTCCTCGCAACAGATTGGTGGCACAATACAAAACGACTTGTTGAAGGAATATATGGCTCAGAAGTCATGGATATTGGCACCGACTCCCTCTTTGCGAATAATTGGTGACATCATGGAATATGCTACTAAGAACATACCACGTTGGAACACAATCTCAATCTCAGGCTATCACATTCGGGAGGCTGGATCAACCGCAGCTCAAGAACTAGCCTTCACACTCCTGAATGGTATGGAATATGTGAAGGTGGGTATGAAGCATGGATTGGATGTGGATGATTTTGCACCACGTCTCTCCTTCTTCTTCAATGCTCACAATGACATCTTCGAGGAGGTGGCTAAATACAGAGCTGCTCGTAGGATTTGGGCAAGAGAGATGAAAGAGACCTTTGGTGCCAAGAAAGAGAGGTCTCTCTGGATGCGGTTCCATACCCAGACTGCAGGATGTTCGTTGACTGCACAGCAGCCTATGGTCAATATCGTGAGGACTGCGTATCAAGCACTAGCCGCTGTACTTGGAGGTACTCAGTCCCTTCACACCAACTCTATGGATGAAGCCCTCTGTCTCCCTACTGAGGACGCTGTCAGAGTTGCATTGAGAACGCAGCAAATTCTTGCGCAAGAGAGTGGTGTTGCGAACACAATAGATCCACTCGCAGGTTCATATTATGTGGAAGCACTCACTAACGAGATGGAGGAGGAGGCTTACAAGTACTTTGAGAAGGTGGAAGCACTCGGTGGAGTGGTAGACGCCATTGAAAAGGGATTCTTCCAGCGAGAGATAGCAGAGGCATCATATCGTTACCAGAAAGAAATCGAGAGTGGTGAACGGACAATCGTCGGTGTCAATGACTTTGTCCTAGAAGGGGAGGAGATTACTATTCCCGTCTTGAAGATTGACGAGGAAGTGGAACGTCGTCAAATAGGGCGAACCCAAAAGATCAGACAGGACCGTGATAACAAAAAGGTCGAAGAAGCTCTTGATGGTCTCCGGAAGTCGTCAGAAGGGGAAGAGAACGTCATGCCTCACATTGTAAGTGCAGTCAGAGAGTATGCAACAATCGGTGAGATCTTCGAGGTCTGGCGCGAAATCTGGGGAGAATGGGATGAGCCCAAAATCTTCTGATTATCTCTTTTGTCACATTGTTCCTCGTTTTCTGAGCAAATAAGCAACAGTTAGTATAACAATAGCTCCACTAGCAATTGAGATGACAATAATGGTGACATTTGGCCTACTTATTGCAAAGACCGAATCCGATACATCCTCGGTCATAAGTCCAGCTTCGCTCCTAGCCACAACACGAATCAGATATTGATCTCCGTCCGGGATTTCTCGAATGTCCCAGAGAAATGTCGTTTCTTCAGAATCGCTAACCAGTTCATTCCATGTGTCACCAGCATCTGGAGAATAGTATACTCGATATGTGACTGGGAGTCCCCAAGACTCCACAGCTTCATTCCACGTTATTGAATAATTACCGATGATTGTTTCTCCTCCATTTGGTGTGACAATAGTGGGAAGTGATAGAGTGTGATTCTTGACTTCATATTCAGCACCAGTGATATACTCCGAAACCAGACCCTCGGTACATCGTGCTTGAACCTTGAATCTATATTCATTACTCTCTGGGAAGTCTGAAGCAATCCAAACCAAATTTGTTTCAGCTAGGTCGTTTGCAATCTCACTCCATGAGGATCCTCCATCTGCTGAAACTGATACATTATAGGTGACATCATGACCAAATGTGTCACTAGACACACCCCAGACAAGGTCTGTGGGCTCCCAGAATTTTTCCCCCGCTATTGTTTCATTAGGATAGATTAGTCTTGGTTTTGTGAGGATGTGCATCAAATCAGTCTGGAACACCAAAACATGAGGTTCGTCATCGCTCTGCTCAGTACCATACATATATGGCTGATCAACAATGTTGTCCTCATTCTCATCCGGCCATGTCCACGAGTCATAGTAGTTCCCATTGATGTTATTATTGATTCCCAATTCAACAATATATGTGGCGGTCTCTGAGAAATAGAGATTGTTCTCTATGAAGTTGTTTTGAGTGATATAGTTATTTCCTGACTGGCACCGGAAACCCTGCATTTGACTTCTATAGAATGTATTGGCAATGATGTCTGTGTAGTCTCCTGATAGGTCCAATGAATATGCTTCGCTTTCATAGATGACATTATCTTGAATAATAGAATGCGATGACATCTCAATCGATATACCATCTGAAAGGCTGTAGCTGACAAGGTTCTTCTCTATCCTACAATCATGTGAGTTGCCCAGTTTTATCCCACTCATATCGCTATTCATAACCTCATTGTATGTGATGTTGTTCTCAGATGAGTCACGTAACCGAATACCATCTCTATTAGTATTGCTCACATCATTCGCAGTGATGGAGCAGTTGTCTGTATAATCCGCAAGAATCCCCTGTCCATTTATGTTCTGAATGGTGTTATTTGAGAACTCACAAAACTCCGAACTCATAGAGTACAAACCTGGAGAGTCTGTGCCGATGATATCGCGTATCGTATTGTTTCTAGCAATGATGGCGTTTGACTCAGTTACAAGCAATCCCGGACCATCTATATCCTGTATGGTATTATTCCAGACATCAGCGTTTGTCACATTTTCTAGAAGAATTCCTGTCGTGCCTCCAACTATTAGACAACCCCTAATCTCAAAGAATACAGTTGTATTTCCTATATGAACTGCGGAGGTTCCCGATGTCGTGATGTTGTAATCCTCTATTATGTACGGGTCAATCTCAGAACCATTGCCAATCCACGAGTTCGCAGATGCTTGACTCTCAAAGTCTGCATCATTTGATATACTGATTGGACTGCTCTCTATGTACCACGATTCACTAGCTGTAAATCTACTCACTATCTGCTGACTATTACTATCAATTTGATTGTCGCTATTGTGGTTTGTAATTGTCATCGGACATACAATGAACAATACTACACATAATAGACCCACTGCCTTTCCTTTCATCTGTCATTTGGTCTCCTTGATTCGTTGGATTCTCTATTTTCCGGTTTCTCCAGGACTTCTTTTCTTCAGAAGAAACACTATGAGAACTAGTACTGCAACTCCTGCAAGCCCGACTCCAGCCACCACCACAACCATATCTGCTCCTTCACTGGGCGTTGTTGAGGTGGTGGGAGTTGTAGAGGTGGTAGGATGTTGAACCGTAAACAACACAGAAACAGCCTCAGATGTAACCCCACCATCTGCTGAAGCAATTACTTTGATGACATAAGTATCACCCTCATCTAACTGAGATATGTCCCACTGATAGCTGGTGTCAGTTAGTCCAGATGCCAAATCACTCCAACTGTACCCTCCTGTTGCTGAGTATTGTATAGAATAACTTACACTCCAACCCCATGAATCAACAACTGCATTCCATTCTATTGAAAGGCTTGCACTGAAGGGACCAGAAACGGTTGGTGATGTGATAGTTACTTCTGATAGTGTGTGAGCAATAAGTGTGAACTCTCCATCAGACATGTCAGAAACCGTCAATCCCTCTGAACATTGAGCCTCTACTCGAATTAGATAATTCGGTGAAGCCACTTCCAAGGCTGAATTCCATTCAAAGAAGGTGGTTGTAATATCTTCAGCAATTACCGCCCAATCTCCTCCTGAGTTATGTGAAGAATAGACTGAGTAATTAATAGGATGTCCCTCTGAATCATAGCATGCACTCCATTGTATAACAATTGAATCAGTGACTGTTTCGCCACCATTTGGATAAAGAACTGTTATCGGTGTAATATAATGAAAGACAGGTGGCACTGCGGGTTGAGTTAGTGGGAATGGATCATCATTCAGAGCAGGGCCCTCAAGCGGATATGGGATATCCACAATCTGGTCGAAATTGTCATCTGGGGTTGTCCAGTCGCTCCAATAATTGTACGAAACGTTGACGGATACTGCATCATATGCCTGAGAACTGCCTCCAATATTGTTTCCTATGAACGAATTCCACTTTATGGTGTTGTTACCTGACGTTGCTTCAACATAGAATGCATGTTCTGTGGAGTTACTT
This sequence comes from Candidatus Thorarchaeota archaeon, assembly GCA_016840685.1. GTDB lineage: Archaea > Asgardarchaeota > Thorarchaeia > Thorarchaeales > Thorarchaeaceae > SMTZ1-45. The sequence continues at coordinate 14,179 of JAEORX010000031.1, read as the reverse complement.
ATTGTGTTATTGAGAATCAGGTTCTCATGGGCGTTGTGTGATAGGTGTATGCCGCAAGTATTAGGATTCAGATCTTGAGGGTCATAAATTCGATTCAACATTATGTCGTTTGAATTTGAATGGTTAGAAATCCACAGGGCGTTGTCATTTCCGTATAATGTGTTTCCAATAACTACACTACTGTTAGTGTTCTCTAACCATATTCCTAGTTCGTCGTCAAAGATTGTGTTATTCTTAATATCAAGGTCTGTTGAGAAGTTTGCCCATATCCCATTGTATGTATTTTGAGAAACCTCGTTATAGCGGAGCATTATATGATCTGAGGAGTTCAACCTTATGCCGCTCTCTGAGGAATCTCCGATGATATTGTTAGTGACATTTATCGCTTGACAGCCAGCGTCTAGAAATATTCCATGTCTATTATTGACTGCAATATTCGCATGGACACGACCGTTCTTTGCGTTTCGTATGTAAATCGCATCCAATGATGATGTCACACTGTCGAGGTAGTTATTCTGGATTATAAAGAAGGCTTCAGTGTTTTCAATCACGATCAGCTCAAAGTTACTATTAGTTATGTTGTAGCCCTCAATCAGGTATGGTGTGTTTTCTTCACCCGATCCAGGAAATCCATAGGCGCTAAAATCACTGTCACTCAGAATGAAGATTGGCCCTCGATTGGTATATGCAGTCTGGAATTCCGTGTTTCTCTCTACCTGAACAACTGGTTGTATTGTTGGTGAATCTGTTGTCACTTCCAATGTGGTGCAATAGGTCACTACAGAAAGTAGTAGAATCAAACCAATCCACGCAACCTTTCGCAAATTAATCTCCCTCAATTGGTCAATGTGTGTAATATCTCATTTGATTTTTTAAGTTTGATGAATTTTGGGAATTTTCAGTTGTAATCAAGAATGTTGCTACTGCACCAAGTCTAAACATCTCCAACGTCATCTACAGTGAATCAAAAATTGAGCTTATGCACACGGTTTCAAACCGAAACCATAATATGGTGGATGCTGGGTGCTGTAGTTGAAGCCTAGACAGTCTTCGAGCACACTGCGGAGTGCAGCCTAGACATGACCCCTGACTGCCCTGACGGACTTTGTAAGCTAAAGATTCAAGCTGTTGACCGCGCAATTGGACACCACAAGAACGAGTGGTCAGTTCTTCTCAACACTACAATGAACAACAAGGATGTAGAGCATGCACTTCGATTCTGTGAACTCTTCCGTCTTGAGTCAAAGGTCAAGATTGATGGTGAAGGCTATATAGTCCTTGTTAGGAATGACCTACTTCGCCTTCTCTAATGAGTGTTAAGCGAACCTTAATACGACTTGCAGCTCACTTCAGACCAAGGTGGGTTAGGATTGCAAGGTCACAACATACAGGCTATTCTCATTATGGAACATGGTGGAATTCCCTTGTTCTATATGAGTGTAGATCCAAGGGCACAAGACCTAGATCCAATGCTTGTGTCTGGTTTCTTCACTGCAATCCAATCATTCTCAAAGGAAGTTGTTGATCGTGGTAGTACAAGGTTCCAGGTTGATTACGGAGCTAGACTATTCACTGTTTTATCAGGAGATGCGACCGACCTTGTTGCTGTGAGTATGGGGGAGTGCGAGGAGGAGGTTGTACAGACACTGTCTTCGCTACTTGAGGAGTTTGAATCCATCTGGATCAAGGACATGTCTCGTGAAGAGCTTGATCGTGTTGACATCAACACAGAGTTTGTAGACTTTCGAGAGGGCATTCTCAAGAACTTATCACTGAGGCAAGTAATAGGCAGCTGGATTCCCTTCTTTGTTGGGACCTCTGCAACAGCAACCAAGAAACAAGAGAGTATTATTACCTCATTCATCGACGGCAGTAGGAATGTGGACGAGATAGTCATAGAGAGCGGTTTGACGCGTGAGGATGTGACAGAGGAAATCACCCGACTATGGGCAGTCGGTGCCATCCAGTTCAGGAGTATCCTTGCAGCAAGTGATGTTGTAATCTCAACCTCAAAGCTTGATAGATTTCTCCAATCCTCCTCCCCTCAACGGGTTGAACTTTCACGAACCAATCCTGATGTCCTTTCGGTCATTCCACGGATGTCAACTCTCTTTGATGGTCGTCGAACCGTAGGTGCAATTACGAGATTTCTTTCTGAGCAATATTCTGAACGTACGCTGATGCAGGCTTTTGATTACCTTCTTGAGAGCAAAGCCATCGATGTACTCACTCCCGAGAAGAAACGAGTCCTATTGACGAAGGAGGCTCTTGAGATTGCAATCAAGGTGGCAGAGGAAATCTATACTGCGCCAACAGCTTATGAGTATCTTAAGACAACGCTTGGAAAAATCGCTGTTCCGGAGGTTGTTGGCGAGGTCCATCTCACCAGTGGCAAGTGGGAAATATCATATGCCTCACGTCTTCATGAGGGTCTTGACCCTCACAGACTGATGGAGCTTTATGCAGACTGGGTCAAACTACTTGCACAATTCCTCAATGCACTTGATAGGTCCAAAATACGAGATTTTGCAGAGGATTTGACAGATGCATATTCCTCCTATCTTCTTGAACGTTACACCGCTGATGACCTTCGTGGTTTTGAGGAAATCTCATACTGGCTAGAAATGAAGTGCGTTGGGAAGTGATAATGAGTTGTCAGAACTTGATAGACCAATTCGCAGACTCGCAGATGTCCTGAGCAGAAGAGGACAGACAATCTATGGAAAGCAGGCTATTGTCGAGATCTGCTCCAAAGCTGGAGTTTCTCTCCTGGATTCTGTAGACCTAGGTGACCCTGATTCTGACGCGGCACTTCAGAGCTTCCTGGTTTACTATTCAAAGATGAGTCCAGCTGCAAAGCTCACTGTCCTCATCCTCTCTAAGCAGTATGGTGTGCCAGTCCCTGAAAAACTTCTCAAGAAGAAGAAGGGTTTCAAAGATCTCTTGGAGTCACTACAAGAGTATCTCCCGTGGTCTCCTTAGTCAACTGGATATCTTCAGAAAGATTGAACTACTCTCAGACGCACCCCAAAATCGGTCGTGTGGAATGAGTCCGAGTTACCTCTTTAAAATAGTGACAGTGGGTTCTTCTGCTGTGGGAAAGACATCGATAATCATCCGCTATACAACTGGAAAATTCAGAGAATACTATGCCCCTACACTCGGTGCTGATTTTTCTGTGAAGAGCATGGACATAGGTAGCAATAAGGTTAAGCTACAAATCTGGGACTTGGGCTCGCAGGACTTCTTGGGACACGTACGTGCTGGTTATTATCAGGGGACACGGGGTGTCATCTATATGTTTGATGTCACCCGTCCAGAGAGTCTTGAAGAGCTCTGGGCGTGGAAGAAAGAGGTTGATTCTCAGGTAAAATCCGCCAAGGTGCTGGTCGTCGCAAATAAAACCGACCTTGAGAAGAACAGAAGGGTTTCTAGGGAGGAAGGTGCAGAGCTGGCCAAGAAGTTTCTAGCAGATTACATGGAAACCTCTGTCAAACTGAACAAGGGTGTTGATGACACATTCACAGTCATGGCAAAGAGCCTCATGATAGATAAATAGAGTGAAGAGTAAAAGATGATTGACCCTTCTTTCTATCTTCTTCTCATGTAAACTGCAATTACTACAATGACAACGACACCCAGTCCTCCTCCAGCTATGACTATTTCCATCGGGATGCTTGGATTTGTTGGAGGTGGATTGGTGCCTGTTGGAGTTGGAGTTGGTGTTGTTGGCCAATCTGTCACATTACATACCGTGGGTGTTGAATCTATCAACCATTGCGTGATTCTAAGTATGAACGGCCACTCAGAGTCAGGATCGTCGTACATATCTCTATAATCCGTCCCATCGCGATCACCATTTTCCTCGTACTCGAAATGAGGACTAGATATGAACACCGTTCCCTCACCATAGTAGGAGGCGACCATAGCAGGAAGATTGCTATGTGTATAGTTGGCTATATAGATGAGTTCCTGTCCCTCATTTGGGAGTATGTAGCGTCCTGTTTGAAAGAGGACTGACATCTCTTCTGGCATATCTGAGAGGTCTGGGCCAGTGCAATCTCTATTGATAGAAACATTGGCAATCGTAGTGTGACCAAGATCAGTGACCTCATAGGATGTTCCATTGATCAATGCGAGATCGAACTCTGTCCATACGCCTTCGAAGTACGAATACTGCACAGCCATTGCTGCACTCCCTCTCACACCAATGTATGAACCCCCACTCGCAACCCACTCACGTATTGCCTGAAGACCCTCCCCTGTCAGAAGTGACTCAAGGTTTGGTCCAAGACCCTCAGGAATGACGAGAACCTCACATGCCCATAAAGCACCATTAATTATGTCTGTAGTATTGAAAATCCTCACTGTGGCATTCATCCACCTAAGCATGTTAACAATGGCCGTCTGACTTCCATTTGTTCTTGAAGGTACAAAATCATCATAAGCCTTGTAGACTCCCACATTGACTCCCGAGAGGTCCGATTGAGTTTGTGCCAGTGAATTGGTGGGACTGGTGATTGTTTGAATGCGGTGTGTAGAAGATACACCAGATATCGAACAGAATGTCAGTAAAATTGCTATGACAACAAGCAAGACCGCTTTTTTCAAATGCATCTATCATTCACCCTTTGAATTATCCATGGGAAATAATGTGTAACTATATAGAATAGGAATAGTGTTTGGCGCAAGTTTTGCTCAGTTGAAACAGATTATAATGTCAAACGAAAATGCATCTTGATTGAACGATGAACGAGTCCAATCACTTGTCAAGAAACTTGGGTCTTCTGACAATAATGTTCCTACTACTCACATCGACTACAATGACATCCTCAGCCTTAGAACTAAGCCTCTCTCCTGCTTATACTTCCTCAACTCGTGATTATTGGCCTACAGATGGGTGGATAAACTCAACTCCAGAAGAACAGGGAATGAGTTCAACAAGACTTCAGCAGATGGTGGACCATATCACAGAGGAAGATCTTGCTGTGCACTCAGTCATTGTGATCCGTCATGGATACGTGGTCCTTGAGGAATATCCTAATCCATTTCAGGGAGTGAGTCGAACACAATCTATCAATGGAACTCACTATCTTTATTCTGTAACTAAGAGCTTTTCTTCTTGTTTGATTGGAATAGCGATTGACAACGGTTTCATCGATAACACTAGTCAGACCCTCCTCTCTTTCTTTCCGAACTACACAATTGCCAATCTCGATGAGCTGAAGGAATGTGTTTCTTTGAGAGACCTACTCACAATGAGGTCTGGACTCCCCTGGGATGAAACAAGCGCCCCCTTCAACTCACCTGAGAATGATGTCTATCAACTGAACTTCAATTCAAGTGGTGGTGTTCAATATGTTTTGGATTTTCCAATGGAACATGAACCGGGTGTGGTCTTTCACTACAATACAGGTGCATCACATCTTCTCTCAGGCATCATACAAGAAACCACAGGAATGTCCACACTTGATTTTGCAGCAGAACACCTCTTTATTCCCTTGGGCATTGACCCATACTATTGGAATACTGATGCTGTAGGAGTGTACATTGGTGGCTATGACCTTCAACTAAGACCCCTAGACATGGCCAAGTTTGGATATCTCTTTCTGAACCATGGCACTTGGGATGACGAACAGGTAATCTCCTCCCACTGGGTGAATGAGTCAACAACTACTGTTACGCCATTGAGCAGCTACACAGGCTATGCATATCAATGGTGGACAATGCCCGACCTTGGAGTCTATTATGCAGTTGGGCTGTATGGCCAGTACATCTTCGTGTCCCCTGAAGACGACATCGTTGCAGTTTTCACTTCTGGATATGGCAATGGCGATGTTGATGAGAATCCTTCTCTGTTTCGCGACTATATTCTCGATGCAGTAACAGATGACCAACACACCTTTTCCTACGAATTGGTTGCAATTGGTGTAGCATTTGCTGCACTAGTGTCTTTGGTTGTTATACTGAGAATTAGGACGAAACCTAATGATGCCAGAATATAGATCACAAACATGTCTATAATTCACTCATAGTCTTGAAATGAAGGGATATCTTCCACAAACTCACTTGGCAATCCGACCCTCTCGAAGAACTTCAGTACTGCAATGCATGCCCATTTTTCTGTTGAATAATGAGTGGCTGCAATCACGTTGATCCTGTTTTCTTCACAAATCTGATGGAACCGTAGGGATGGTTCATAGCTTGGAACCTTCTTCGTGACTCCGGTGATATATGTCCTGGTTTCTGTTTCAACCAATTCCTCTGCTATCTCAGGATAGTTACCTCCCCCTGCAACGAGGGCTACCTCTTGATTGGTTATTTCTGGTGCGCCATAATTCCAGACCTTCAATCTGTGATCCACAAGGTTCTCAACCTTTCCAGCAATCTCGGACACAGTCTTGTATTCAGTCCGTCCGATGATGCCAACCTTGACACCGTGATAGTCAAAGAACTCTATTTCAGGTTCAATCCCTACCATTCTTGCCAAAGATACTGTTGTACTATATGGACCATTCCGGTCAAGAGGTACATGTATACAATAATGTGCAATCGCCTGTTCTCTAAGTCTTTCAAGATACTCGCTGGGTATATTCCTGAATGGAAAACCTCCAGTACTATGGTCCCATATCATCGGATGATGAGTGAACAAGAGAACATCTCTTTCTCTTGAAGACATTATTCTGTTAAGCACTCGCTCGCTTGGGAATACAGCCGTGTAGACTTTCTTGATTTCAGTTACATTGTCCAATACGAGTCCCATCCGAGATTGAGTGAAACTCTCAGTCATGTATTCACCAAGGTCTAATACGCTCCATTCATCCTCTTTGAGTCTATCAAGTTCAAACTCTTTGTCCAAAGTCTTATACAACTTCACTGCTTTCATATTCGTTGCTTCCCAACAACATCATAGAGAACACCGCTCTCGAATCCTTCTAAGACAATGTTCCTGAAGAAATCTTCCTTGTTGAGTATCATGACATGTCTTTAAACTAGAAAAAGCGCATTGAATCCAAATCGAGAGCTCCCGCCATGGCTTTCAAGAGATTTTCATATGGAGGCCTAGGTTCTCCTTCCACAATACTAGCTATCGAGTATTCACCGCTTAGTGAGGTGGTTCCTTGTTCCCTTATGTGTTGAATAATGCGATGCTTTCGCTCATTGTAATCACTCTCTGACTCATTATGATTTCTTCTAATCTGAATGTTGATATCTACCTCATTGAATACAACCATGTGTTTGAGCATTCTGAGTCTGTTCATGACATATGGCAGTCTATTCTCTTCGAAAACATCCTCAACTTTGAGTTGTAACTTGAGGTCAAACGCACTGGCACTAAGTCCCTCTCTATACGAAAAATTGCTAGGCGCAATCACTCTATTGACAATCCCAAGGGGTATGTAGAATACCAATGGTCTTGTGTTCTTGGGTGCAATCCACCACTCTTCCTTGATTTCATCTGTTATTGCAGGAGAATAGAGGATGTCTGTTATGAGTACGTTCTCACAGAGAATGAAATTACATAACTTGCTTCTCGAGGTTAGATCTTTGTCAAGTGAACTAGCCCATGAACCCATGAATACATCAATGATCTTGGCGATGTTAAACTGCTCCATCAATGAATCATGAATGGTATCAAGCACTTTTTCTCTGAATCGTTTTTCAGCATCCAAGAGGACATATGCTGTGACTGACTCAACAATATCAAACCGTTTTAACCAAGATGATTCGAAGACCTCTTTCATCTCATGCTTGGACGCTTCTTGGAGCAATTGGTCTGTATCAAGATAATCAAATGCAGTTACTGCCAGAGCGCTGAAAGATTCTTGCCAAATGTGGAGAACTCGTAAGTAGGACTCCTCATTGAGCTCATGCCTAAGAACCTTCACTGCCTTGTCTATCTTCTCAAGAAGTTCCTCTGATAGGCTCAGCTCGTTTAACAATCCAAGACAATACCTTTCGAAATCGTCTATGGCCCGCGGCAAACCTACAACCCCTAATCCAATTCAACGTAAAGCCATTTATACCTGCGCTGATGAGGTCAGGGTTTAATTATTCTTACTCGAACCTTTGCATTGTGTTATTCTGATGGTGGGATTAATTCGGGATTTCTAGCCCAGCAGCGTTTTCTCAAGAACTCAGCTGAAACGACCAATTCTCTTTCTTCCATGTTTGCGAGATGGTCCCTGAACTCCTGACAGGTTATCACAAGACCATTCGTTAGCTGTAGGAACTTCTCATAGAGGGTGGCTTCAAAATCAATTATTGAATGACCAAATGAGAGTAGTATTGCATCCTCGATCTGAGGAGGGACAGTGCTGAGCACAATCTGCTCGCCATGTGGGGTTTCTACGATGCGTGCGTTCAATCATTACACCTGAGCAAGACTAGTAAAAATTCAATATATAATGACCATGAAGCATGCTTGACTTCCAAGACTCCTATCGGTTCTCATAACACTCTAAATTAGAAAATAAACTTTATCAGAGTTCGTAATAGTTGGAACTCAGAGATTGGGAACGATATGGTCTTTCAGTATTTTGATTGTATCCAATCCGTTCTTCAGAAGATCACCAACCATAGGAAGACCCAGAATGAGTATGTCTAATTCATTCTTGTATTTGGAGAGTTCCTCAACAGCAGAATCTATGGTGCCCGAAACATACTTTTTGAGCATAACTTCTAGGACCTTTGGTTTTAACTCGTCAGTAATCTCTTCGAACAACCAGTGTTGATTCAAAAGGTCCTTTTTCTTCTCTTCAAAATCAGCAGCATCCATCCCAATGACTGATGTGCAAAGATACAGTGACCATTTCAGTTCGTTAAAGTCACGCCCAACTCTATCACATGCTTCTCTCATGCGATTTTTCTTTTCTACTAACTCTTCTGGTGTTTCGGTATCATAGTTCAATCCATCGGCATAACGCGCAATGATTTCCTCCATCATCGGAGCCTTCAACTTCTGAGTTCCAACCCAGATGGGAATACGCGGTTTCTGGACCGGTTTAGGCAGGAACATGGTTTCTTTGATGCTGTAATACTCTCCCTCAAAGCTTGGTCTTTCTTCTGTCCAGAGGAGATTGATGATCTGAATAGACTCTCTCAGCTGGAGGATTCTTGTCTTGGCAGAAGGAAATGAGTAGCCATATGCTTCATACTCTGATTCCTTCCATCCTGCTCCGATACCAAAGTCTATCCTTCCGTTGGACGCGTTATCCAAGGTTGCTACAATCTTGGCTAATTGTGCTGGATTTCGATAGGACTGGCAGCTGACTACTGTTCCTAGGCGAATATGTTTTGTCTGCGGGGTCAATAAAGCAAGAAGGGTCCATGCATCATGGGCTTGCTTCTCTACACTCTCCGGATTCCCAAAGAAGTGATCCGAAACTGTGAAGCTGTAGAAGTTGGCATCTTCAGCTGCTTTGGCAAGGGTTACTATATCTTCGTAGCTATACCCCATCTGAGGCTCAATTTGGATACCAACCTTCATTCTAACCACCTAAATTATGTCAACCCTCTTCTGGGATAAAATAAGTTCTCATCTTTACGTAATAATTCTTAGCCGAATCCTATTTATGATAGAACTTTCCAGCACTGCCTTGCGTTCGACAACTCACAGTTCAGCTCTAACGGCTGACAACGGAGGATTATAGGTGAGCAACTACAATAAAGTCACAGATGAAGTAGTCAAGAAGCTTAAGGCTGCATGTGGCGAAGAACATGTTACCAATAGTGTACCGCTTCTTCATAGTTACATGGCTAGAGGTATAATGGGTCTCGAAGCAGTTCTCCCTGAGGTCGTTGTTCGACCCTCAAATGCTGATGAGGTTTCTAGGGTCCTTATGATAGCAAATGAGAACCTTAGTCCAATCACACCGGCTGCAGGGGGTCTGAGTGGAGGCTTCGCTCTCCCAGCAATCGAGCCTGGCGGCATTTTGATGGATTTGACGCGGATGAAAAAGATGGAAGTTGATACACAAAACCGTGTCATGGTCGTTGAACCAGGCGTTCGTTGTGGTGATGCTTGGCGCATTTTTAAAAAGAGGTGGCCTGAATGGGCTCCGCCAATTCCTGACGGTGCTCCACCGGGAGCTACAATTCTAGGAGATGCTATAGAGCGTGGATTCTCACTTGTTACAGGTCGCTATGGACCCCAAGCTGACATGATTATCGGTCTTGAGATAGTCTTGCCATCTGGCGAAAAATTCCGGACAGGATCGTGGGCTCTTGATGGTGCAAAAGCCTTCTACAGGTGGGGCGTAGGTCCAAATCCTGATGGTCTCTTCTTGGGCTCTCAAGGCTCAATGGGGATTGTGACAAAGGCTGCAATCAAGATTGTACCTCATCCACACTTCAAGACGATTGTTGCTTATGGTGGAGACAGCTGGGAACACATTATTGAGCCCTGTTGGGAAATTGGGAAACAGGAAATGGGCGTTGCCGAAAACACGGTAATGGTGCAAGGTGGCAATTGGCCTCTCGTGATGACAAGATGGCCTAAGACCAATGTCCCATTGGATTATCAGTTTTACAAAAAGATAGGTATTGATGAGTATTGGATGAACCATGAGGTCTGGGCACACTCTCAGCAAGAGTTAGACTTTGCATTAAAGCGAATAGATGAATCCTACAAGGAATATGAAGTCAAGAAAAATACTACATGTACTCAACAGAGCCTGCATCCTAAACAAGTGGCATCTCGGCTCAAGAAACCCAACCTGATTGCTGTTCCTTATGGGTTGTACCAAGCCGGTTTTCTCTTTATCACGTGGTATTGCCCATGGCTGGAGAGCTCGAAGATGATGGAGGAGTACTGTGCTGCCATGGAAAACTATGGATTTCCGCCCGTCATGTGGGTTGCGTCAATAGACCATGCGAGACAGGCTATTGTAATGCCAATTCTCTGCTTCGATAGTGATGAAGAAGGCGTCTATGACCGAATAAGGGAATTCAATTGGGAAACTACAAAGAGCTTCTTGAAGCAGGGTTGGATTAACTATAGACCCGATCCCTTCGTTCATGCTCCTCAGACCTTCAGTAAGTCAAAGGAATATTACAGGATGCTGGTCAAATTCAGGAAGGTACTTGATCCTAATCTGATTCTACATCCCGGTCGATTAGCTATACCGTGGGGTTCTGTTACGGACTTACCGAATCCATTGGAGGCAGAGTAAAACATGGAAATATATACACTTCACAAGGTTCAAATTGTAACCAACTTGATGAGGAGTGATTATCATGACTAGTCTTGAAGAGCTTCGTAAAATCAATGCGCGATGTATTCACTGTCGCGCATGTCAATACGCTTACTCCAACGAACCAGATAGAGAAGGCGACTCCGAGGACTTCACTGGGATGCTTTTATCCTGTCCATCAGGAAATCTCTATGGTTGGGAAGGCTATTTCAATAGCGGGAGAATGTGGATTACTCGTGCATTCTTGAACAATGAAATTGAGCCAAGTCAAGAGATGCTCGAAGTGATTGAGGCTTGCACAACCTGTGGTCTCTGTGCTGAACAATGCCCAAATCTGATTGATACTGTTGACATCATCGAGGAGCTTAGAGCTGCAATCATTGAGACGGGTGTTGAACCTCTGAAGAAGCACAAGAGATTCGCAGAGATGGTCGGCACTGAAGACATGAGAAATCCGTATAATGAAGCCCGGAGTGATCGTACGAAGTGGGCGCAGGAGAAACACGGTGAACAGATTGACAAGGATCTGAAGATTGGCTATTTTGTAGGCTGCACAGGAGCATACCGACAGCAGCATGTGGCTGACCATACAGCTTCCATTCTAAAGAAATTGGGAGTTGATTTCACTATCGTGTCTGAGGAGGTCTGTTGTGGATCACCCATCCTAAGGACTGGTCAGAAACCTGTCTTCGAGGATGTTATGAATAAGAATCTTGAAATCTTCAAGGACTTTGACCTCCTGCTCTTCTCATGTGCTGGATGCTATAAGACCATTCGAAATGACTACCCGCGAATCAGTGGTAAACAACTACCCTTCAAGACACGACACACTGTCGAGTATGTCTATGATTTACTTAAGGCAGGAAAATTGAAAATCAACAAACCCTACAACGAGAAAATTACTTGGCATGATCCCTGTCACAGTGTCAGACATGTTGGTCTTGTTATCGAGAAAGAAATCCTCAACAACTCCCAGAATTGGCTTCTTGATAGCAGAGCCGCTGAGAAGACTAAGGAGGAACACTATGAAATCTCTCGAGTGGTCCTCAATGCGATTCCTGGTCTGGAGCTAAAGGAAATGTACCGTATAAAGGGTGACTCCTTCTGTTGTGGGGCTGGTGGAGGAGTAAAAGCACAGTTTCCAGACATGGCTTTGTCAACCTCAAAGGAGCGACTTCGTGAGGCCGCATCGACTGGTGCAGACATCCTGATGACTTCCTGTCCCTTCTGTATCACCAACTTCAATGATGGAATAAAGGCATTGAAGAAAGAAGAGGAAGAAACGGGTAAGGACTTGTCAGATGTTGGGTCCAAGCTAAAGGTCGTTGAGCTTCTGGAAGTGCTTGATGAGCTACTCTAATCATTGGTTTGCTGCAGAGTACCTTCATCTCTGCAGCAATGGTCTTCTTTTTCCACATGCGAGTTGATTCTATGCATAAAGCACTTCACCATGAGATATCATGTTTCAAGTATAGAATCCTTATATGCCAAGTCAACACAAGCTGAAGTAGATACGTGGTGGGATATTCAATAGCCCATGATATGTAATAGATTTGGATCGTGCTTACTTGAATCGACAAGAGATTAAATCCGCCATAGTTCTCTCAGTTTTGATTATAGCACTCCCACTCTCTGTAACGACGATTGCACTGATTCCACCTACAGTAAGTGCTCCAGTTTTATCTACACCACAGAACTTGGAAACAACTAAACCATTCTCATTTGGTCCTGATGTCATCACATTCAACAATTTCAGTTACGCTCCTGAATTGTATGACCATTACTGGGCTCTAAACACTACCACCATTGAGGGATCCTATATTTCAAAGTGTGAGGATGGAATTGCTTTTCTGTATGAAGAAGAGGGCAGTTCAAGCTCCAATGGTCTTATCCGGGTTACTGGTTGGCTGAATTTGGAAGGATGGACCGGGCTTGGAAACCTTACGTTAGAATTGCGCATACGTTTACAGACTTTGAATGAGTTACCTACTAATCTACGGTTCTATGTTAGCATAGAAACTTGGAGCTACACTCCTATTTGGTCAAATGAAACAACATGGCTAGATTCGTCTGATACTGACTGGTTGGTTCTTGAGATTCCGATACTGAAAGCCGATATTGACTATAATATTTGGGATGCAGATACTTACAGATTCACTTGGGGTTGGTATGACAGTACTGACCCAGACATACACATCAAGGCTCACATTGATTATTTCGAGGTGACAGGCGAGAAGGTGCCAAGTGAGGTTCTCCAGATGCACCGATATGTCAGTACCGCACCAACAGTTCACTCATTCGAATTGTACTCAGGCGACGACATCGACAGAGCTGCAGTTTCTTATACGACTGGTGTATCTTGCTGGAATTCCCTAGGCTATGGAAGTACTGAGATGGTTGCTGTATATCCCGCGATATGCACCGTTCTGGATCCGGATGTCATTCGAGTACTAATGCAGAGAGATGGTAGAACCATCATCCAATCGTCTTTCAATCTTGTCGAGTCAATTAATGTCTCGGTCACCGTGAGTCATAGTTCGAGTAACAAGGTCGTGTATCACTTCGACAGATTATATATTGGGGTCAATGAAGCGATTGGCAATGACGAGGCTGACCGTTCTCCAATGATTGAGCTTGCAACTGAAGCACTTGCTCTGAATCCGAGTCTTGGGCAGTTATTAACATTAGAAGATAGATATCAGATGGAGGATGTGGACCATATAGATGATGAGCGATTAGTCCATTCAGGTACTTGGATCGCTTTTGATCTTGACCACACCAGACCTAGAAGTAATGGCGATTTGCTTAGTCTTGGTTCCACAGATTTGAAAATGGACGCTACCCTGATCATGATGCTTCCCTGGTATGAAGGAATATTTCGATTTTCCCTAGATTATGAGGTTATCTTCAAACACATAGTTGTCGAAACGACTTCGCCTCAGACTGAAGGATCAACAACAGAAAATGTTGTTAGTCTGAACCTC
>JAEORX010000202.1 GCA_016840685.1 Candidatus Thorarchaeota archaeon | reverse complement strand
GTCTTGCACCACCATGGAACGATGATGAGATAGCGAGAAAGAATCCTTTCTTTGCGCAGGTTTGGTATCCTAATCATGAGATTGATGAAGATAACTTCTATCCAAGCGACTGCTACACTGATATCCTCTGATTATTCCGACTTGTTTCTAGAAGTAATAGCTTGAAATGCAAGATGTTTCGCCGCTTCGCGCTTTTTGGTGATATCACTAGCCTGTTTCGCAATAGAGTCAAAGAATCCTTTCTTGTCCACTATTGCCCTCTCAACAAAGGATGCAACCACTTCTGAGCGGCTCTTGAAAATCTCCAGCTCGACCAAGGCGTCAAGAATTTCTACGATGTCAACGCTCAACCGCGTCATGACAGAAATCTCACGGTTCTTGAGACCATGTTTTTCACGCTCGAATCTGCCAAGTAGCTCATCTCTTAGACTTGTTTCTTCTTCTTCTTGATTTGACACAGTCGCTGCCTCACACTCTCGACAGGTTCTGATTCATATTTGACCATGTTATAAGTTTCATGAATTAGTACCAGTCTGCTGCCTTTTGTAGTTCACAAAGGGTCCATCATGACCCGGGATGATAAAGTCTGCCTTTGCTACAATCTTTCTGAAGGAGACCTTGAGATGTTCCTGAAAACTAACGACCCGGTTGTTTGGGAAGAAGGTTTCTGTGTGATAATACATCTTTGAAACAATCGCATCACCAGCTGCGACGAAGACCTTCTTCTTGTAATGGATAACGATGGAATGGTCGTGGTCTGAGTGTCCATCGGTGGAAATGATTTCCATTCCTCTGTGCCAATCTTGTCCCTCTTTTAGTTTGAGAATCTCGTTTTCCGCTGATATTAGACCCAGTTTTTTCCTGACAAAACTCTGTGAGCAACCTGCATAATACACACGCGCCTGAGGAAAGAGGTAGATGTTCTCCCAATGGTCTCCGTGCCAGTGAGTAATGAATATCTCATCAATGTCCTCTGGTCGGACTCTAAAATACTCTAATTCTTTTATCAACCGATTCTGTCCTGCAGGTACAGGTGTGGTACTCTCAGTACCTTCCCAACTGGTATCAATGAGTATGTGTTGACCATCAGTTTCAACAAGAGTCACAGTAGCCAGATTCAACACACCAAGACTCTGTTCTAGGTCTCTGATTTTGAGACCATCAAGTTCATGAATCCATACTTCTGGATCTCGCATCGTGGAACCTGCACGAATAATCTTTAGGTTGTCAACAGAGGGCACCATCTATTTCACATCGGTCATACATATTTCAGTCCCGAGTATATCATTTTCCACGCACGCATCAGAATGGTCTGAGAGTGGATATTTTCCCGTTTAGTCATCTGACTTTGAAGACTCTGCCTTCCTTTTAATCCTCTCGAGCTCTGTTATGTACCGTTCAGTTGATTTTTCAAGTTCTCTCAGAATCTCTGGTGAAGGACCACTCTCGAATGCACCTCGTAGACTGAGCAGCGTCTGGAAGAGTCTGTGCATTGATGGAGGGATTCTCTCTGATTGGTCCATCATCGTAGGAAAGAGTGGAGGGAAAGGAACGAGACCTGTGGCTATCTTTTCACGAAGCTCACGGCTTCTATCGACCTCAGTTTCAAGGAACTTAGCTCCCTTCTCGGTCAGCTCATATCTCCTTGTTCGACCATCCTCATCAGGAACCTCTCTTGTGAGACCATCTCTCAACAGGCTCTTTAGCAGAGGGTAGATGGATCCGGGTTTTGGTTTCCAGAACCCACTCAACTCCGTTTCGATTGCTGATGTCAGCTCTGCACCTGACATGGGACACTCCTTGAGCTTGTGCAACACCTGATATCTGAGAAATCCCTTTGGAACTTTTGCGGTGTGCTTTATCCATTTTCCAAGAGGACTGAAGATCTCGTTTCTCCGTTTCCTGAACTCAGCTAGTCGCTTTTCAGACAGGTAATACTTGCTTCCAACACGCACAATTGGCGACTCATCTGGAGGTATCAAATCTGAGAAAGCCTCGAAATCAGCAGGAATCCCCAGTTCTTTCAATGTCAGAGCCTTCTCCTCACTAGTGGCTCCTCTCTCTCGAAAGACCTCCACCATTCTACGGAAGGGGCTGAACATGTCCCTGTCTATCGTAGCACACGCCTTTATCTTATTCGAATATATCACAGTTGATATTTTTGCCTGAGATTTGACGGATGAGGCGGGAACCAAACACATAATAACATTAACAATTGTTAAAGGCTGATTGTGTACTTGGAGATGATCGTTTGAGATATAGAAAGGTTGGAAAGAGTGGACTGAAAATGAGTGAGATCTCGCTTGGGTCTTGGTTGACCTATGGCGGGTCTGTTGAGAACGAGATGGCCAAAAAATGCATGGCCACAGCGCTGGATCATGGAATCAACTTCATCGACTCTGCTGAGATATATGCAGGTGGCAAGGCAGAAGAGGTCATTGCCCAGTTTCTCAGGGATGAAACTGTCAGTAGAAGAAACCTTGTCATCTCCAGCAAGGTGTTCTGGCCCACCAGTGAGGACATCACGGACTGGGGTAATAGTAGAAAGAACATCATGAACGCCATTGAAGGGACTCTGGAACGACTGAATCTTGACTATATCGACATCTACTTCCTTCACAGGTATGACTACACAACGCCCGTGAAAGAGACCGTCATGACCATGGATGATATCATCAAGGCGGGAAAGGTCCGGTATTGGGGGACTTCGGTCTGGACTGCGGCTCAGCTTGAGCGCGTGAATGCAGTGGCTAAGGAGTTCAATGCTCACAAACCTATTGTGGAACAACCACTGTACAACATGCTCTCTCGATACATCGAGCTTGAGATCATGTCTGTGGCAAAGACACATGGGATGGGGTTGACTGTCTGGAGTCCATTGGCACAGGGTCTTCTCACAGGCAAGTACAATGATGGAATACCAAAGGGCAGTCGTGGTGAAACCTCCCAGTTGATGAAGCCCCAGCTCACAGAAGAGAATCTGACAAAGATACGTAAGATTGGTGAGATTGCCTCCTCTCTTGAAATCACCACTGGACAGCTTGCACTGGCATGGATACTCAGAAGGCCTGAGGTTTCAGCCGCACTGGTGGGGGCGACGAAACCCGAGCATGTCATCGAGAATGTGGCAGCCTCAGATGTGACCCTCTCAAAGGACTCCCTTGAGGAGATTGAGTCCATTTTGAACAATACGCCTGAATGGCCACCCACATACACCCCAAACATCTATTACGAAGACAAGATGAGATAGATCCCTGTCTAGGATGGGTCTGTTCTTGTTGAGGGTATCAGCCCAGCCACAATGACGAGCAGTGGTCCCATGTAGAGTCCCGTCCAAGTGAACAATGCGACCAGTCCCACGGCTATCATTACAATCTTCTTGGTTCGTTGATTCATCCAGTCCTCTCTTGATACGGTGCGCAGTACAGCAACTCCAAGAATCAGTGGAATGGTGGCAAACACTATGGACAGTATCACGGTCCAGTTGTAGGGTGCCTGTAATAGGGCGAGTGTCATCTGAAGAAAGAATGACATACTTGAACCAAGGAATAGCAGTCCACCCATGGTCCCCACCAATGAAGCAAGTTTCACCTTGGTGAAGAGGTCGCGATGTAGTCCTGCTAGATAGATTATACCCACCATGAGAGGAAGTAACATAGGCAAGAGGATGAACCAGATATTCTGACCACTCCACATGATGATGGTCATCGCCATGCTTGGCACTATGATCCACTCAAAGACAGAGTATGCCTCAACGTAGCCTGTGACTAGGGCATATCGTCCGCCTGCTCCGTCTTCATAGATAGCAATATAATAGGTGCCTGTTGCAGGCGCGCTCATGTTGAGATTGACAGTTGTGTATTGACTGAGTGGGGTGAATCCCTCATACTCTGCCTCTAGCGTATCTGCCTCCAGCACCATGACACCCACACCAACGGGAATCTCAAGATAACCGGGAGGAGTGCCTTGGTCTGTGACTCCCGGACCCATCAATACCATGTTGGGACTGAATCCCCGGTCACCCTCTGGAATCGGCACATTCAGCATGAATCTGATTCGCTCACCAGCTGTAGCCTCAAAGGAGTAGTAGTGCGGCACGTCGGGCTCCAACGCAGAATAGTAAAACCACGACTTCCATGGCTCAATGATCTCTGTGGCTGTAGCAATGGTTGTCCCATCGTTGGGAACAACCGGAATATGCGCATCAGCCATCGCTACGAGAAGTGACAGGGAGAGGATCATGACGGATATGGCCAACACTCTACGACTCATGATAAAACCGAACTGATTAACCATCTATTTAGTCTGTCTCTGAATAGACTGACATAGGTCGGTTGTTAGACGAACAGTTCTCCGACCACATCCACCTCTTGCCCACCCTTGAAACCGAAAAACGTATCCTTTGTCCTAGCAATACCATACCCTCCCAGGAAAGGAACATAGAAACCTTCCTCTTT
>JAEORX010000030.1 GCA_016840685.1 Candidatus Thorarchaeota archaeon | reverse complement strand
GAGATTGCTAATATCAGAGAACATGTGAGCTGGATCCATTCAAATGACCCTGCTGCTGCAACTAGCAAGGCAATTGACCTGGTCAAGATGGCCATTGCTCGAGCACGACTTCTGGAACCATTAGATGAACCAGAGTTTTCAATCAAGAAAGCAACACTTGTTATAGGAGGAGGTATTGCAGGAATTTCAGCTGCCTTGGACCTCGCTAATGCTGGATTCAAGGTCTATTTGGTTGAGAGAGAATCTAGTATCGGAGGGAAAATGAGTAGATGGGACAAGACCTTCCCGACCCTTGACTGTTCAAGCTGTATTTTGACTCCAAGAATGGCTGAGGTCGAAAGTAATGAGAACATCACACTCCTGACACTGGCCGAAGTTGAGGAGGTGGATGGATTCGTGGGTAACTTCAAGGTCAAAATAAGACAGAACCCTCGGTTTGTTGACATCGAGAAGTGTACGTCATGCGGCGACTGTGCAGATATCTGTCCGGTCGATGTGCCAGCAGAATTCGAGGCAAATCTTTCGTACAGAAAAGCCATTTACATACCCTTCGCACAGGCTGTGCCTTCTGCCTATCTTCTTGACATTGAAAACTGCCTTGGCGTGGATGCAGTATGTTGTGGAAAGTGTGAGGGGGTCTGTGAGGCGGGGGCAATCAATTATGACGATCATGGAAGGACCATTGAGGTTGAAGTTGGGACAATTATCGTAGCGACCGGCTTTGAGCTCTTTGATGCCACAAAGAAGGAAGAATATGGATACGGGGTATATCCGAATGTGGTCAACCTTGGGGAGATAGAGCGAATGCTCAGCTCAGCTGGTCCAACTCAAGGTCATGTAGTTCGACCATCAGACCTCAAGGAACCAGATAGGATTGTCTACATTCAGTGTGTTGGCAGTCGAGACGAACTCACAAACAAATACTGCTCTCGTGTCTGTTGCATGACTGCAATCAAGCAGGCGAGGATGATTGTTGACAAGACCGATACCAAGGTCTATATCTTCTATATTGACCTACGAACCTTTGGAAAGGGCTACGAGGAGTTCTATGAGAGTACCGCTGAAGCGGGTGTTACCTTCATCCGGGGTCGGGTTGGAGAGATAATCCAGAACGATAAAACAGGGGACCTGACAGTGAGAGGAGAGGACACACTCCTTGGAAAACCAATTCAACTTGATGATGTGGACTTGGTAGTGTTATCAACAGGTGTAGTTGCACCAGATTCAACGAAAGAAATTGCTAAGGCATTGAACCTGAGTCTCTCCCCTGATGGATTCCTGCTTGAGGCGCATCCTAAACTGAGACCTGTTGATTCATTCAATGATGGAATCTTTGTAGCCGGAATGGCCCAAGGACCAAAGGACATTCCAGATACAGTTGCGCAGGCTAAGGCTGCAGCCTCTGGAGCCATGGCACTCATGGGAAAAGGCAAGATCAGCGTAGAGCCATACTATTCGGTTGTTGATGAGGACAAATGTGCTGGTTGCCAAGTCTGCATCTCAGTCTGTCCTTACAATGCTGTGTCCCTGAATGAGAGAGGATGTGCTGAAGTGAATCCAGCCCTATGCAAGGGATGTGGGACTTGTACCTCAACCTGTGCAAGTGGTGCAATATCATCACAGCACTACACAGATGGTCAGATTTCAGCGATGATTAATGAGTATCTATCTGCCTATGATGAAACTCGGTAGTTGGAATCAATCATGGAAGAAGTAACTGTCGCGATTCTCGCAGGGGGAAACTCAAAAAGATTTGGCTCGGAAAAGGCACTGGCTAAGTTTCAGGGGATGCCTCTTGTTTCGCATATGGTCAATATCGCACGTCGACTGTCATCAGAAGTCATCATTGTTGTTTCCGACGAGAATCAAGAAGCAGCCTTACACGGGATAGTGAAGAGTGCGAAAATTGTTGTTGATCCCCCTGAGAATCAAAAATGTGCACTTGTTGGTGCCCTCACTGCGTTTGAATTCACCTCAACAACCTACACTCTACTCCTTCCAATTGACTCGCCTCTCTCTAGTGTTGAATTATTGAGTGTGATAATAGGAATGAGTCCCGGACACGGGGCTGTAGTACCCTCTTGGCCATCAGGATACATCGAGCCGCTCCATTCTGTCTACTTGGCCGAACATGCATATTACCACGGTTTCAAGGTCATGGAGAAAGGGCTTCGTAGAATGAGTGATATGCTTGATGCACTACAGAATGTGCTCTTTGTCTCAACTGAAACCCTCAAGCAGTTTGATCAGGATTTGAGCACGTTTGTGAACTTCAACACACCAAAAGACCTCATGATAGCTGAGAGAGAGATGTCCAAGAGAAAAAAGCACTAGTCAAAGGAATATTCATGCCTGATTCTGCAGGTGCCTTCATGACCAACCATACAAGGCCCGTATGGATTCTCAGGAGTACATCGCTTTCCAAAGAGCGAACATTCACTAGGGTCAATCATTCCTAGAATGACTTCGTGGCATCTGCATCCAGGCAGGATGTCCACTGATTCAATATGGGGGATATCAAATCGGAGTCTTGCATCATGATTCGAAAATTCATCGCGTATGAAGTAACCAGAGTTCTCTATGACACCCAATCCTCTCCACGGTGCATCACCCAGACGAAAGACTTCGGCTAACACTTTTTGTGCTGCTAGATTACCTTCTGGTTTGACAACACGGGTGTATTCATTCTCAGAGTCGGCACGTCCTTCTTGCATCTGTTTCAAAAGCATTCGTATTGATTCTAAAACATCAAGAGGTTCGAAACCTGCCACAACGCACGGGACCGCGGTCTTCTCGGCAAACGGCTGAAATGCATTTGATCCAATTATTGATGAAACATGTCCAGGTGTTATGAAACCGTCAACTGCAAATCCCTCAATATTGACGAGGATTTCCATCGCAGGAGGAATGACCTTGAGTGATGTCAGCACAGAGTAGTTCGCAGGAGGCTTTCCAAGTAATTCGAGCGCGATAGTAGGAGCGGTTGTTTCAAAGCCAACTCCGACAAAGATGACCTCTCTCTCAGGATTTTCACGGGCGATTGATACTGACTCACTTGCCCCATAGACAACCCGGACATCGGCCCCAGCAGTGCGCTCCTTTGCTAGTGAAGATGTTGTTGATGGAACCCGTATCATGTCACCAAACGTAGTGATGATGTGTCCCCGCCGCGCAAGTTCAATCGCCAAGTCCACATCTTCAGCTGCACTGACACAGACAGGACAGCCCGGACCAGCAACTAGATTGATGTTTCTTGGAAGGAGAGATCTGATACCATGTTGACTGATTGTATCTTCATGGGTTCCACATACATGAACAATCCTAGTTTCCTGTTCCTGATTCAGAGATTCTATCTCTCTCACAAGTGTTTGAGCATATCTCGCATCATGGAAGTCTTTGTTTGCTCTCATCGGACGCCAATCCAGGCTATCTCAACCTGGATTTACATAAAAGTGCAGATGTGTGTACAGATAAACGGCTACTCAGATTCTCTTCCATCTAGAATCGCCAAAGCCTCTCCCAACGTGATGGAGAGTTTGCTTGCCAGCTCTCTGGCTGTGATGTTTGGATTCTTTGGTAGAATATAGTTCTGAGCATATCCTGCTCTCCCTGCAAATAGTGGATTGCTCTTCGCTGTTTCTATGAGAAGGGAATATAGTGGATGTCCTTTGAAATCTGCAATATTGATTTCTATTGTTCTACCTGATTCTTTCTTTGTTCTTTTGGTCGTCCTAGGTTTCTGCTGTATATCAGGCAAAGGGTCCATGTTGTGTCTGGTTAATTTCTCTTGCTTCAAGGCGGCGTCCCAACCTTAGTTTCCCGGCGAGACTCACAAGGATGCGAGCTCTTCATACGAATCTTGCAGAGGTGATATAAGCCTTGGGGAAGCTTTCATAGAAGTTGTCATTTCCTCAGCTATGAGGTGGATTAATGAGGAGAAACCTCATTATGGTTGGCGCCCTTCCTGTGTCGTAAGGTTTAACAAGGCATGGCAAGAAGGCACCTTGAGAATAAGACCTATGGGTCAATAATGGAGAATGGATTATTGCCTCACGGCATTCGAAGAATAGTTCTTGATGTGTTGAAACCACACAGCCCGCGTCTCACCGACCTTGCCTTAATGCTTGCAAGGGACAATCATGTTACTGGGCTGAATATCACATTGAAGGAAGTTGATCAGAACACTGAGAGCATTACTATAACAATAGAGGGCGATGATATCAGTTACGACTCAATTAAAGAGATTCTTGATCAAGCTGGAGCTGTGATTCACTCAATAGATCAAGTCATAGCAGGAAAGCGGTTTGTTGAAGAGGTAACACTCCAACCAGAGAACTCCTGAGCAATCCACTATCGACCTGATATTTGGTCGCTCAGTCGCCTACTCTCTTCCTCAATCTTACGTCGGACGATACTATGAATGTCACGCTCAAAAACAATAGGTACTATCTTTACGACATTACAGAGTCTATCTACAATACTATCAGCAAGTTTTGAATAAGACGGGGGACTACCTGTTACAATCCCTCGGACCACAACCTCGCCTACACTGGCACCAACAATAGATTCAACAACACTTGCGATAATCCCCTTTGGGTCCATAAAGAAGGGGAGATGTGCATTGTCATGGAGGGTTTCAAAACCAAGTTTTTCAACAATGCTCTCAGTATACCATTCAAGACTTGACTCTTTCATCCTAAGCTTGTTTGCAAACTCTGTCTTTGTAAGAGGATTAGGGTGACTCCATGGATGTCGGGTCACCGTGTAGAGTGCTGCACCAAAGAGTGGATCGACCTCACGAGGTACTCCTTCTTTAGAAACAAATCTTCGCACGAGATCAAGCGCCATATTCTCATATCGTTCATCAATCTTGTTCTCTTGGAAGAACTCATGTGCGTCCCGCACAACCTTGACGATGACCTGTGGGCTCACAGCCAAGTATTCATCATCAAAGTGTGTGACCATAGCCTCCGCTCCAGCATCTATCCATGATCAAAGGGTAGCCTAGAATTCAGAATTTCGTTCGTGGTATATGACTCTTTTGCAATAGAAAGAAAGGTGAGTAAAAACGCGCGCCTTATCTGGCACGATAGATTTTCTCTAGAGTCCATCGTAGTGTCCGTTGAATTTCTTCAAGTCGAGACTCCTCACCGAAGTTCTTGACGATCACTTCGTCTAGAATCTTATCGTCTGATTTGACCTCAAAATCGAAGGCTTCATCCCAATCAATCTCACCACTCTCAACACGTAGACGGTCTTCCTGCTGGAACTTACCTAAGATATCTTGAACAAAGAATCTAGCAAATGCTCCGCGTGTGATGTTGTATACCGCATGGTCAGCAGGTATGATGCGTAGATTCTGTTCAATTACTTCTATAGTCGCTAGTTCTAAGTCACCGGGTTTGTTCAGCACAATTATGTTTCTTGGTTCACCCGCAGCAACCAGTGTTTCTTCAGGGGTTCTTGTTGCGGCCTTCATCGCCACATCTGCTGTTGTGAAACTACCTTTGCCGATTGTTGTATCAAGAGCTTGGATGAACTCCTCGAGTTGCTCAATTCTCTCCCTTAGTCGATCTAATTCCTCACCGAGCTGGGTTCGCAATTCCAACAACACACGAATTTCAGGATCTGACATACATACACCAACATATCAAGCGGACACTCTGGAGAGAGTTTCATCTCTATATGTTTGATTGTATTATTATAAGTCGTAGAAGATTGATTCTCTCGGGAAATATGAGTGATTAATCATCAATCTCCATCACCGAGATGGCAAAATCCGGACACTCCATCTCACAAAGTTTGCAAACCTTACAGGCTTCAATATCAATAACTCTAGGTAGAAAGAATCCACGATTGTCAACAACTTCAGACTCTTTTAAAACGCCGTGGGGACAGACAGAGATACAAATGTGGCAACCCTTGCACAATTTTGGGTCAACAACGATTGCCTTTGCTCTCTTCACCATGGTGCAATTCTCCGAATCATCCCGCATTTGAATGGTGATATAACAATATGTATCTGAGCTATAAGAGCGAGCATTATATACAGTCTCAGGTGACAATTAGAGGTAGGTGCGCTATTATTGAAACCCTTCCTAGTTTTCATGTGCTCTAAGTGCAACAACTTCACCAATGCTCCTGTTGGTCAGAAACGTAGGAGATGTAGCTATTGCGGAACTATTATCGACATATCAAAAGCTTCCTCAGCTCTCTTTGATTCAGCCGAACAAGCATCAGCTGCTGTGAAGGAATTCAATGCTTCACGAGGAGGAGATGAATTTGAGAAGGCGGTCGAAAAATCAAAGGAAAGATTGCTGGCATTCTTTCCTAAAGAAAGAGTGAGCGCCAAGGCTATCTCAAGTAAGGACGAGATATCGAAACTACCTGGAAAACGAAAACGACTGATGGAACTTCTTCGCCGAGAAGCATTGAAAACGTCATGTTCTCTAGACAAGATAGAGAAGCTCTGTATTAACTACGAACTAGAGTGGGACTGGGTCGAAGGTCAGTTAGAGGGATTATCAAACGATGGTATATTGGTCTTCCCAAGACCATGGTCAGTACAGCTCGTTGTGAGTGGGGATGAAATTAGTACTAAGGACATTTCCACTAGAGACGTCACAGCCGAGATTCTTTCTTTGTTACGAAGTTCTGAAGAGATATGGAGAGTCACAGATCTCATCACACGATTTCGTGAACAGGGAATTTCTGAAGAATCAGTTGAGACCTCTCTCGAGAAACTCATGCAGAAGGGGGAGATTTTTCAGCCCAAGAGCGGATATGTAAGCCTTGTGTGAAGATTTCGATTAGTTGAATAGTGATCAAGTGTACAGTGATATGGGAACTATGCCTATAGTAGAACTTGTTGCAAAGAAGACTCTGGAGCTCAATCCAGATGTAGGTCTCGAGATAGTGGACCTCATAGTTCTCCTTTGGATGTATTCAAATCCATATGATAATAATCGGCGTCAACTTAGTTCGATGCGTAATGTTCTAAAGATGACTGAAACTCTACAGGTTCCAGGCGGTGGGTTGGACGTAACGGAGGATGAGCTTACCCAGATTGTCTTGGGCAGTCTTCAGAAACTCAAGAATAAAGGACTTGTCTATATACGGTCAGCAGGGGTTCACTTTGTAAATGGAACCCTGACAGACACCGGTGTGGACCTAGTTGAGAGATTGATAAAGACACCAGTTCTTAAACGTGTCACTGCAGAGTTTGGTGACAATCCATAGCTCCTATAGGATAGACACGGACAAGTGACAACGTTTAAATGCAAAATAATTTCGAAACCGGACTGCTGCTCTACTGAGACAGCTGTTTCTGAACCAATGGAAGCAGTGCAGACAACTTAGTTCTGCTCGCGAGAACAGTCTGTATACGAGTGCCGGTCGGTTCGAAGTGGTTGTGAAGAGCGGAATGATGACTTGCAAGCCTAAAGTGTAGGCTAGGAAAAGTCCCACAGCGGAAGTGAGGCATAGTGCCATCGTACGGATACTCAGTCATAGGTGTTGACCCGGATAGGACAGCCATAGCCAGTGGAAGGAACATGCGGGTTTCCCCAAAACAATGCAGAGAGGTATGTAACCACATCAAGGGAATGATGTTGGACAAAGCCATAGATCTACTAGAGCTGGTGATTGAAGAGAAGGTCTGGATCCCGTACAGACGCCACAGGAAAAAACGTGGACATCATCCCGGAATGAAGAAATGGCCAGCAGGCGGACATCCTGTAAAAGCCTCGGAGCATATACTCAAGGTCTTGAAGAATGCGGAAGCCAACGCTGATAACAAAGGCCTTGACATCGATCGACTTAGAATCGCTCATGCAGCGACACAACGGGGGCGAACCTACAAGAAATACATCGAACGTGCCTTTGGTCGCAGTTCTCCGTACTTTGAGATAACATCGCATGTGGAGATTGTTTTGGAAGAGGTGGGCTAATTGTCAGCGGTCAAATATTTCATAGAACAGAACTCGCGTAAACTGGCTATTGATGAGTTCCTAGCAAATGAACTCAATGCTGCAGGTTATGGTGGAGTAGAAATCAGAAAGATGCCCATGAAGACAGAGGTCGTGATTCACGCCTCTAGGCCAGGTGTCGTCATTGGCCGTCGAGGGGCGAAAATCAGGGATTTGACATACATCCTTGAAAATGAGTTTGGAATAGAGAATGTCCAACTTGAAGTCAGCGAAATTGAGAATCCATGGTTGGATGCGGCTGTGATGGCTTCACGACTGGCTCGACAATTAGAAAGAGGCGTCCGGTTTCGTAGAATGGCATATTGGATACTTAGACGCGTAATGAGAGCTGGTGCAATTGGCTGTGAGATTGTAGTAAGAGGTAAGCTATCAAGTAGACGTGCTAGATATCAGAAATTTAAACAGGGTACCATTGCGAAGACTGGTGAACCTGCGGGGATCTTCGTTGATAGTGCCCATGACATGGCAGTCCTAAAGCCGGGTGTGATTGGTATATCGGTCAGTATCATGAAGCCCGAAGCCAAACTTCCTGGAGTCATTCAAATCAAGACGCCTAGGCCAAAGAAGAAGGAAGAGATCGAGCTCATAAAGAAGCCCGATGAAGAAGAGGCTGTCGAAGAGATAGAAGGCGTTGAAGAAGCGCTTGAGGGAATCACTGACATTGACGAACTCCGTGAATTAGAGGAGCTCGATGGCCTTGAACTAGTTGAAGAACCCGTTGAGCCTGAAGAAAAGCCCCCTTCTGAAACAAAGAAGGAAGCAACCCCTGAAGAAGAGGAAACTGAGGCAAAAGACGAAACCGAAGAACCCACAGAAGAAGCTATTCTAGAAGACTTGAAGGAGTTGGATTCCTTGGATGATGGAGGTGCGGAGTAGTGCCAGGACTTAATGCAAAAGAGATACGAAAACTGACTCCCGCAGAACGTCAGAAGAAGCTCGAGGAACTGTACAATGAGATGTCGAGCATCAGAATTGAATCAGCCACAGGTGGGGGTACTGAAAATCCGTACAGAATCCGTAATGTGAGGAGGGCAATTGCACGAATTCTCACAATCCAGCATGAAGAGAGATTGGAGGAATCAGAATGAGAGTATCTCCCGAAAATATTGCAAGACATGAGCTTGTAGGTCTTTCAACACACATTGTTGAGTCAAAGGACCCAAGTCATGTGTGTAGAAAGGGAGTCATTCTGAGCGAGTCAAGAGAAATGATTCAGATTAACACAGAACAGGGTGTAATATCCGTGCCCAAGGGGATCTGTGTCTTTGACTTGACTCTTCCAGATAACACAGTTGTTAGGATTAGTGGAAGAGTGCTAAGAGGAAGACCAGAGGACAGAATGAAGAAGCGTCTCAATAGGAGCTGGTGATTATGGCTGAAACTAAGAGAAAAGTGCGAAATATTGGCATTCCAAACGTACAACCTCCTGAAAAGACATGCGATGATATACACTGCCCATTTCATGGAAATCTTTCAGTACGTGGACGTGTTATGGAGGGAGTCGTAACTAGTACAAACATGTACAAAACGATTGTCTTTCAAACCGACTATTTCAGTCTGATTAAGAAATACTCACGTTATGAACGTCGTAGATCAAAGAAATTGGCACACCTGCCTCCCTGCATCGAGGTGAAAAATGGGGACATTGTGAAAGTGGTTGAATGTCGTCCCCTAAGCAAGAATGTAGCGAGTGTTGTAGTGGCAGTCACCCCAACCGAAGAAGGAGTAAAGGAGGAGTAATTTGTGTCACGAAAAGTAGGTAGAGGAATTAGAAAATTCATCCCCCGAATTGCTCGAGGACTTCCAGTTGGTGCAACTCTCTTGTGCGCGGATAACTCTGGAGCCAAAGAACTTCAGCTTATCACAGTCTTTGGATACAAGGGTAAGCTGAGGAAGTTGGGGAAAGCAGGAATTGGAGACATGGTCAACGTATCTGTAACAAAGGGAAAACAGGAACTACGGAAGCAGGTACTTCAGGCAATCATTGTACGGCAGAGAAAACCATTCAGACGGCCTGATGGTACTTGGATGCAGTTTGAGGACAATGCAGCAGTCCTGGTAAAACCAGGAGGCGAGCCGCAAGGGTCTGAATTGAGAGGACCTATGGCGAGAGAGGTCACCCTGAAGTGGCCGAGAGTTGCTGCTATTGCTTCAAAGATTGTGTGAGGGATTGAAAGATGGTAAAGAAGACGATCTCAAAATCACCAGGAAAACAACGCAGACAGGTGAGAACTGCAGCACTACATGAGCGTAAGAGTTTGCTCAAGTGTAGACTAGACGAGTTCCTTCAGGAGGAGTATGGTCTGCGTTCACTTGTCATCAAGAAGGGAGATCTTGTCAGAATCATGAGGGGTCAATTCCGTGATACAGAAGGCAAGGTCACTAGTGTTAGCTACAAGAAAGGCTTGGTCTATCTAGATAACACAACGATCACAAAAGCAGATGGCAAGGAGGCAGCAGTTCCAATACATCCATCAAATCTCATGCTTGTCAAACTAGAACTGGACGATGAGAGAAAGACCCTCATAGAAAACAAAGTGATGAAAGTCGCGGAGAGTGAGGAATAATGGCTAGAAGAGGTCAAAAGAAACATCTGAAGCGTCTACCAGCACCACGACACTGGCCAATCAAAAGGAAAGAGGTCAAGTTCACAACACGCGTGATACCAGGACCGCATCCCAAAGAAAACAGTCTGACACTCGCAATACTCCTGAGAGATTTGCTTGGGTATGCAGAGAATCTACGTGAAGTAAGAGCAATACTCTCCAGTGGTCAGGTCAAAATCGATGGTGTTGTTCGAAAGGATGTTCGATTTCCAGTTGGGCTCATGGACGTAATAGAAATCGCAACCTCAGGCGAACGCTTCAGACTCTTGCCAAAGCTGCGAGGTGGTCTTAAACTCGTCAGTATTGATGATGCAGAAGCCAAGTTCAAACTCTGCAGGATTGAAACCAAGACTGTGGTCAAGGGTGGTAAAGTACAGCTTGGTCTTCATGATGGAAGAACACTATTGCTTCCAGACGGAGAGAAACCAGAAGACTATCATACCCTTGACACACTGAAAGTCGGAATACCAGATCAGAAGCTTATGAAAACAATCAGTCTCGATAAAGGAGTATACGCTGTGGTTTCTCGCGGCAAGAACATCGGAATTGAAGGAAAGGTTCTCGAGATTGATCGAAGAGTTGGGACACATGCAAGTACAGTCACATTGCAGGATCCTGAAGGAAACAGATTCCAGACAGCTCTAGAATATGTCTTTGTTGTGGGAAAAAGCAAGGCAGAAGTCGCTCTTGAAGCAGTGGGAGGTAGTTGATAATGAGCATCGAGAATGAGGAGTTATTCGTTGAAGACTGGAAAGCCTACCCCATGAGGGAGCCACACATCGCAAAGGTTGTAATTGACATGTGTGTAGGTGGCGGTGAACCCCTCAATAAAGCTGCAACCATCCTTGAGGAGTTAACTGGACAGACTCCAACCCAGTCAAAAGCCAGGCAGACTGTACGTGACTTTGGCATTCGTAGAAAAGAACCAATTGCGGTGAGAGTCACACTCCGACACAAGAAGGCGGAGAAGTTCCTTGTTAGGGCATTAAAAGCTAAGGACAGTGTCCTGCTTATCAAGAATTGGGATCTTGATGGCAATTTTGCCTTTGGTATTTCGGAGCACATTGACATACCTGATGTGAAGTATGACCCACAACTTGGCATACAGGGCATGAACATCACCGTATGTATTGAACGACCTGGCTTCAGAGTGAAGCGCAGACGGCGAAAAAAGACGAAGGTGCCACATAAGCATCGCCTTACTCCGGAAGAGAGTATGGTCTTCGTCAAGAACAAGTTCGGGGTTGAAATACTCGAAAAGGAGCGTGAGCGGACCTATCTATTCTAGGGTGACCAAAAATGAGCACAAAGAAAGAACGTACCAAACAACGCAAGAAGATGGGCAAGGGCAGTAGAATGTGCACCCGCTGCAACACACACCAAGCTATAATCAGATCTTATGGTTTGAATATGTGTCGACGCTGCTTTAGAGAGACCGCCGAGAAACTTGGGTTTCGCAAATATGAGTGAGGAGGCAAAAAGAAATGACACTACTAGACCCATTGGCCGATGCAATGTCGAGCATTTACAACAGTGAGTTGGTGGGAAAACCAGAGGTTGTTATTGCTCCAGCATCAAGCCTGATAGAGAAGGTATTGCAGGTCATGCAATCAAAGGGGTACATCGGAGAGTTTGAACGGATTGATGATGGAAAAGCTGGAAGATTCCGCATTCAACTTATGGGCCGTACAAACAGATGTGGTGTAATCAAGCCTAGATTCCCAGTTCGCCGAGATGGTTTCGAGGTGTTCGAGAAACGTTTCCTCCCAGCCTATAACTATGGTATTCTGATTGTCACAACACCAGAGGGTGTGATGACTCATCAGGATGCGAAGACGCGAGGGATTGGGGGAAGACTACTCGCATATGTGTATTAAGGAGATCTGACAAATGTCTGAAAAAACAGTCTATGAGCAACGGATTGAAATACCTAGTGATTGTCAGGTTTCCCTGGAAGATAAGACAGTCACAGTCAATGGTCCAATGGGTTCGCTGACACGGTCATTCCCAGAACTTCAGACACAAATCAGAGCTGAGGGTAATGAATTAGTTGTCACAACTCACATCAATAGAAAAAGGACCAGAGCCTTGGTTGGGACAGTTGTGGCTCATGTTCGCAACATGGTCCTTGGTGTTCAGCATGGCTACGAATATGAGTTGAAGATCGTTTTCAGCCACTTTCCAATCACAGTAGAGGTGAAGGACAAATCAATAATCATCAAGAACTTCATTGGAGAACGTGGTATCAGAACAGCTCGGTTGATTGGAGATGTGCAAGTTAGAACTACTGAAGATGAGATCTTCATTAGTGGTATCAATATTGAACATGTCGCGCAAAGCGCAGCCAACATCCAACAAGCCTGTAAGATTCGCGATAAAGACCGAAGAGTTTTCCTTGATGGCATCTATGTCATCAGGAAGAGGAAAGGCGAGGAAGTGAAGTCAATAGTATAGGAGAGGCGATGATATGTCAAAGAAACCAAAACTAAGCGATGTTCCAGGAATTGGACCAGTGATGGTTAAGAAACTGGAGGAAGCTGGCATCAAGACAGTGCTTAGTCTATCGAAGATGGATCCAAAGAAACTCGCCAACAAAGTAGATGGTAT
The DNA here is from genome assembly GCA_016840685.1 of Candidatus Thorarchaeota archaeon. Taxonomy (GTDB): domain Archaea; phylum Asgardarchaeota; class Thorarchaeia; order Thorarchaeales; family Thorarchaeaceae; genus SMTZ1-45. The sequence continues at coordinate 10,181 of JAEORX010000030.1, read as the reverse complement.
TGGAGAATCTAATGCTGAGAGCTACATCTCTGAGGCAAAGAAACTAATTCCCAAGGACAAACCCGAACCTAAGAAAAAGGCTCCGGAGAAACCTGAGAAGAAGAAAGTAAAACCGAAGGCTGAGAAGCCAAAAGAGAAGAAAGTTGAGGTCAAGCCAAAGACAAAGAAGGTTAAGGCAAAGAAAGCGGCACCCAAGAAAAAGCCAAAGGCGGAAGTTCCACTCAGAGTACAGAGGACGGACCAGAGGCTACTGAGAATCGCACAGCTGAAGAAGAAGCAGATGCCCAAATTCCAGCGTGAACAGGCTCATCGATGGACACGTGTGAGTGATTCTTGGCGAAAAGTCAGAGGAATCGATAGTGCCACACGTGAGAAGCAGAAGGGACGGATTGCCATGGTTTCTTCTGGTTATCGCACACCGAAAGTTGTGAGGGACCTACATCCTTCATTGTATATAGAAGTCAGAGTTCACACTGCGTCTGAGCTGGATGATTTGGATCCAGATGTACATGCAGTTCGTATAGCCTCCACCGTTGGATTTAGGAAACGTCAGGAGATTCTAGCTGCTGCAGATTCAAAACTCCTGAGAGTACTCAATCCTGGCAGAGGCGAGGAGGTAGCTGAAGAAGACCTATTCACAGACCTTGACTTGGAGGTGGACTAGTAGTGAAGCTTAGTACACAGAAAAGAATTGCTGCAGAAGTGATGAAGTGTGGCGAGAGTCGTGTCTGGATGGATCCTGAATTCGAGGACGAGATTAGCTTAGCCATAACTAGGAATGACATCAGACGGTTGGTTGATGAAGGTGCAATTCAGAAGAAACCAGTTCAAGGAGTCAGTAGAGGACGTGCTCGTCACAAAATCCGTCAGAAACGAAAGGGTCAGAGAGTCGGTCATGGAAAGAAGAAAGGAAAAGTGACATCTAAGCTGAGTGGAAAAGAGAGATGGATGATGAAGATTCGTCCCATGCGTAAGGAGCTCAAGAAGCTCAGGGATGAAGGAAAAATATCTCCAAGGGTCTATAGAGAACTGTATCTAAAAGCCAAGGGTAATGCATTCAGAAATACTGCTCATCTTAGAACACACATTTCAGAGAGGAGGCTGTCCAAATAATGGCACAGGGACCAACATACAGAGTCAAGTATCGACGCAGACGAGAAGGTAAGACCAATTACTATCGTCGCAGAAAGCTACTACTCTCTCGACTTCCTAGACTTGTAATAAGAAAAACGAACACCAACACAATCGTACAAGTCGTGAATGCCAGTGTCGTCGGAGATTCAACAGTGGTGTCAGCAATCTCAACCGAGTTGAAGAGTCACGGGTGGATAGCTGGAACAGGTAATATACCTGCAGCTTACCTCACAGGATATCTTGCAGGTTTAAGGGCAAAGAATTCAGGTGTAAAACAAGCTGTGTTAGATGTGGGACTCAATCCACCTGTAAAAGGATCCAGGCTTTATGCTGCATTAAAGGGTGCAGTTGACGCTGGTCTTGAGGTCCCTCACAATCCTGAGGTTTTGCCTGATGATGCAAGACTTTCTGGGGAACACATTGTGGCGGCCTACGATCATTTTGGTGACAAATCAAACATGTTCGTTGATCTGGGCACGAAGAAGACAAACGTAACTACCATTCCTAAGAAGTTTGATGCTGTAAAAAAGGCCCTCGATGAGATTCCAGCAGCCCAACTCAAGAAGAAGAAGGCCAAGGCGCCAACAAAGAAGGCTCCTGCTAAACCAAAAGAAAAGAAGGCAAAGAAAGAAAAGCCCTTGGCTAAGCCTCCACGTGCTGTGCCTCGAAAGCCAAAACCAAAGAAACTGATTGCTAGGGGCAAAGGCAGGAAGGGGAAGAAGTCTACGACATAGGGGATGATATGTGATGAGCAAACAAAGAAGAAGAAGGCAACCGCGTGCAGAAATCAACCCATTGGATGAATGGGTTCCCAAGACAAAACTTGGAAGGTTAGTGAAAGAGGGGCATATCAACTCTATCGAAGAGATAATGAGAAGCAACTACCGAATCAGAGAACCTGAGATTGTGGAAGCTCTCTTTCCAGACCTCCGACAGGAGGTTGTCGATGTCAGCCTTGTCCAGCGTCAATCGGACAGTGGTCAACAGAAGAGCTTCAGGATAACTGTAGTTGTAGGCAATGGCGAGGGAGTCCTTGGCATAGGTGTCGGGAAGGCGCCTGAGTTTGTGCCTGCTGTACGTGCAGCTGAATCTAGAGCAAAGTTGAATATCACAATGTTCAGGAGAGGCTGTGGGTCGTGGGAATGCAGGTGCAATGACCCTCATAGCATTCCATTCCAAGTAAAGGGTTCCTCAGGTTCTGTATCAGTAACGCTCAGACCAGCACCCAAGGGAACAGGACTTGTTACAGCTGATGTTGGAAAGATCGTTCTTAGGATTGCTGGATTGAATGATGTCTGGAGCATTACAAAGGGTAGATCTCGAACCTCATCAAACTTTGCCAAGGCATTCGTTGATGCTCTAACACACACGTACCGTATGCTGCCACCGCAAGAGTGGGGAACAACAGGAGTGACCGAGGTATGAGTGAAGAAGAAAAGATTGTACTGGCAATCCGCGTGAGGGGGCAGGTTCGAGTAAAACCTCAGATTGAGGACACATTGAACAAACTTCTCCTCGGACGACTTCATCAAGCCAGGATATTGAAGATATCGCCCAGTCTTGAAGGCATGATAGTAAAGGCAAAGGACTACATCACCTGGGGAGAGGTTTCGGAAGAAGTGATTGAGAAACTCCTCTTAAAGAGAGGCCGCTTGCCTGGTAATGTTAGACTGACTGACAGTTATGTGAAGAAGAATTCAAAGTACAGCGGTATCAAGGCTCTAGCCAAAGCTATTGCATCAGGAAACGCTGATGTGAAAGAAGTAGAAGGACTGAAGCCAATATTCAGGCTGACTCCACCTAGCAAGGGGTTCAAAGGTAGGAAGAATGTCGGTCGTGGTATGGGCGGAATAACAGGATATCGTGGGGAAGACATCAACAGTCTTGCTCTACGGATGATATGAGGTGATTAAAGATGTCATGGGACGAACGTGATGATGAAACCCGGAGAAAACTGAGACGCTGGTTTGGTGATTTCCTACCAGAAGAGATCTTTCAGCAAATCGAAGAGATGATGAATAGAATGATGAATGAGATGAATCAGGGTACCCTTTTTGACAGTGAAGCTTTTGAAGAGATGCTCAAAAACCCTGAGTCTACCAGTCCATTTGTCTTCGGATTCTCGATGAAGGTTGGTCCAGATGGTAAGCCAATCATACAGCGTTTTGGGAATCCACCAATGGATATGGATGCAGAAGCTACTCCAAGTCTAGAACCCCTTGTTGATGTTGTTGAAGAGAATGGTGAAATAGTAGTGGTTGCAGAGGTACCGGGTGTAGAACGGGATGAAATCAAGGTAAGAATTAAGGGTACAACCCTAACGATTCATGCAGAGAACCCTCACAGACCATATCATAAGGTGATAGAGCTTCCATCCAAGGTCAAGAAGGAGGAGGCAAAATCTGCGATTCGTAATGGTGTGTTGGAAGTACGCCTCAAGAAGGAATAGAGGGGTAGAAAGATGCAGAAAAGGAAATCAAAGAAGCATTCAAAAATGAGAGGCATTCGCTCTGCTGGATATGGCAGGACAAAGGGCCACCGAGCTGCAGGTCAACGTGGGGGAAAAGGGATGGCAGGCTCTGAGAAACATCACAACATCAAGGTCACACAGGAGAATCCAAGGTACTTTGGAAAGTGGGGTTTCAAGAGACCACAGAAGCTCATCGATAATTTAGTTGCTATCAACATTGGAGAGATTGATGAGGCTGCAGACAGACTCGTTGAGAAAGGCGTTGCCACCATGAAAGGTAAGCAGTATAACATTGATGTGTCAAAGCTTGGGATTGACAGAATCCTTGGTTCTGGCAAGGTGACACGAAAACTAAACTTGGTGGGCGTGAGGGCAATTACTTCACGAGCCAGGGAAAAGGTCTCCGGTAATGGTGGTACTATTGACCTTCCTGCTGAATAGCCCTTCAGAGGGCGACCACTAGCTTTAAAGGGATACTTCAATAGCACCCCAAAAACCCCTGCAGGAGGCAAACGTTATTGACCAGTAGGTTCCTCAAAGCATTATCACCATTTGTTAGGATAATGCCTGAAGTCAAAGCACCTGACAGAGAGGTTTCGTTCCGAGAGAAGTTCGTGTGGACAGCGTTAATTCTCATTGTCTTCCTCATCATGTCACACATGCCACTCTATGGTGTGGACAAGGGAGTTGGAACAGACTATCTCTGGGCGATGCGAGTAATACTTGCTAGCACGCGTGGTACTCTGATGGAACTTGGAATTGGTCCCATCGTCACTGCAGGTCTGGTCATGCAGCTACTCTCAGGTTCAAAGATTATCAGTGTAGACTTTGGAGACCCTGAAGACAGAGCACTATTCACTGGTGGTCAGAAAGTCATTGCCATGTTCATGACTGCATTCCAAGCAATAGCCTACATCATGGGACAGGCCTATGGTGAGTTGGATCCAACAAATGCGGTGTTGGTGTTCTTTCAACTATTCATAGCAGGAGTCATCGTCATCCTCATGGATGAACTGGTTCAGAAGGGCTGGGGTCTTGGATCTGGAGTGTCACTCTTCATCATGACCAACGTTGCTGGTCAGGTGATGTTCAACTCACTGAACTTCCTTGATCCTGAGGTTTCATCACCAGCAGGATACAGAGGGGGAGCAGCAGATGAGTTTGCCACAAACCTTCCAAAGGGAATCATCGCCGCGCTGTTCAGCAACCTCCTGAGATTCTTCGGCATCGGGGTTGCCCCTGGCGACGAGGTCGTAGAACTTGGTTGGTTCTTGGTCAGGAATGGCTATGACCCCAGTATCTTGTCATTATCGGTGACATTCGTCATATTCTTCGCGGTGATATGGATGGAGTCGGTCAGGGTGGAGATTCCATTGCAGTATGCCAAGTATCGAGGGATGAAGGCTAGATACCCTATCAAGCTCCTCTACACCTCAAACATTCCTGTCATTCTAGCTCAGGCCTTGTATGCCAATATCTTGTTCTTTGGACAAATCATCTCCGGAGCCTTAAATCCAGAGGGAACAAATCCTTTCTTGAGCTGGATAGGGGTCTTTGAGAGAGCAGATGATGGGCGTATGGTTGCTACCTCCGGATTGGCAAAGTATATCACACCGCCACAGGGCATTTTCCGATTGGTTGAAGAAGGCATGGAGGGATGGGTGCATATCTTCATCTATGCTGCACTCATGATTCTTCTCTGTTGGGGCTTTAGCAAGATCTGGGTTGACATCTCAGGAATTGCACCAAGAGACGTATCACGTCAACTTCTCAATTCGGGATACATCATTCCTGGTTTCCGAACAAGCGAAAAGGTTCTTGAAAGACTCCTTGAACGCTACATTCCAATAGTTGCTGGACTTGGAGGTCTCCTGATAGGGATACTTGCTGCAGCAGCTGACATCATGGGAGCACTCGCAAGTGGAACTGGGATCTTGCTTATGGTTTCAATCATAAAACAATACTATGAGCAGATAGCAAAGGAACAGCTCGCTGGAATGGGCGGAGAAGGCGTCGCGGGACTCTTGGGTATCATCTAAGCTATGAATGAGGGGGGTAGCAACTCCCCTCACAGTCATTTTCTCTGCTTGACAAGTACAATGATGACATAGGTCATTCCCGGAGAAAGTAACTACCCTAAGATCCTTCATACCACTCATATCCTCGAGTTTTCCTTTATGAGATAGTGAGCCTTTGTGAAAAAGCAAGCTCATCAGATATACAGAAGGAATTATAACAGGACCATCCAACCCAGCGTCTAATCTTCTGTGTTGGTGAAGCAGCTATGACCGAGTCGCGAAATGTCGTGATTGTGACAGGTATTCCAGGTGTTGGAAAGACCACTGTGATCAATACTGCTATTGAGCAGGTCAAAGAGAAATATGGGGAGGATGTTCTCATTCTGAACTTTGGAACGGAGATGTTTGAGGTCGCTACAAAGGCAGGTCATGTAAAGGACCGTGATGAGATGAGGAAACTTCCCACCTCAATCCAGAGAGATAATCAAAGGAGCGCAGGAATTGCTATCGCTGAGAAGGCCAAAACAGCCAAAGTCATTGTGGATACTCATACCCTGATTCAAACAAACAATGGCTATCTGATAGGACTTCCTGAGTGGGTTGTCACCGAAATCAAACCAAAGACTGTTGTCCTAGTTGAAGCAGAGTCAGAAAAGATTGCGAGTCGTAGAGCTGGAGATGACACTCGAGCTCGAGATGCTCAAGCAGTTGCAGATATTCAGGTTCACCAGGAGATGTGTAGAGCAGCCGCTGTGGCTGTAGGTACTATCACTGGTGCAACCGTCAGAATAATCAAGAACCGTGAGGGTCTTGTAGAGGAAGCTGCTTCAGAGCTTGCAGACACAATAATGGAGTAGATGTAGTATGCAGGACATATTCGGAGATTTCACGGCATGGTTCGCCGCAACATTCGCCCTTTTCAAGACACCACCGTTTGCAGCGTTCTTCATTATGTTCATTTCACTAAGTATCTCAACTATCAGCAACTTGGCAATGAAACGGTTCACAGACATGCGAAGGTTGAATCGGTATCAGTTGGAGATCAAGCAGTACCGCGAGATGGAACAAAAGGCACAGAAGACACAGAATGAAAAGCTTCTGAAGAAAGTGAAGAGAAGGAAGTCATACATAGAAAGGATTCAGAGAGAGCAAATGAGTGCAAGATGCAAACCATCATTGCTCTTCTTTATTCCATTTATCCTTATTTTCACAATACTACGAGGTTTCTATAGTACCGAGGGTGTGGATGACATAGTAGCCATTCTGCCCTTCAACATACAAAAAGTTCTACCATTCATGGTTGGACTGGCTGGACGACCTGTTGCCGCTGGATTTGGATTGAGCTTCTATGCGTTCTATTTCCTCGTCGGACTTGGTCTCTCGAGCATTCTGCAACGCATTATGGGTACACAAGTTCTGACCACCTAAACACGGCTAAGTCGGGATTACGCGCTAAATTGACGAATCACTTGATAATGAAATGACATAATCAACAAACCAGACTGACTGTGTTTAGCAACACCAGTATATTACACTCACATATCATAGATTATCGATAGAAGATGAATATTGGATATATATTGAGCCCCCTGACTGACTTTGCTAGACTGATTTCGGAATACTTCCAAGAGATCTGGGGTTTTCTGATGTTCATTGGAACCGCTTCATCCTTCATTGTGATCCTCATTGGAGCAATATTGCTATTTTTGGGCGTTAAGATAGGAAAAATAACTGGGTCCGGGCTCATCCTTGGGGGAGTAATTTTGGCAATCGTGATTGCATACTTTGCAATATACCCACCGGATTTTGATTTGGGTTGACCGAAGAGCCAGGCAATACCGCTTTGCTTAAAAGCACAGACAAAGGGTCTTCAAAGAGACGCAGAGGTGTCAGATAATGCCACGACCAGGGCTGCTTACAAAATCAAGCGCAAACCGAATGAAAAGAACTCCAGGTGCAAGGGTAGTTCTTCATAGAAGAAAGCATTACAAGACCGGAGGGACCTGCTTTATCACAGGCTCTGATCTTCAACTCTCCAGGAAAGCAAAACACGGAGTAAGAAGTGGGGCAAGTCGTTCTTCAAAGAGACCAAATCGCCCTTACGGTGGAGTGATCTCCTCAAGAGCTCTACGTCGTGGGATAATCAAAGCAACTCGGGACTAGGGCAATGAAACGTGTCATCACCATTGGAGGACTACACGGTACTGGCAAGAGTTCTGTAGCGGATGCGATTGCAAAGAGGTTCAACCTGAGAAGAGTGTCCGCAGGAGTCATATTTCGGCAACTTGCCCAGGAGAGAGGTATGACTCTTGAAGAGTTTAGTAGAGTCGCTGAGGGTATAGAGGAAATAGACAAGCTCATTGATGATACACAACGTGAAGCGGCAGAGAAGGGAAACGCAGTCATTGATGGACAATTGGCGGCATGGATGGCAGGTGAAAATGCGGACCTGAAGATACTTCTGATTGCCTCTGTTGACACGAGGATTCAACGAATCTCTGAGAGAGATGGCTCTGGCTTTGAACAGGCCAGAAGAGAAACCATCACTCGTGAGGGTAGCGAGAGAGCACGATATCTTGAATATTACAAAGTGGATGTGTCTGATCTCTCAGTATACGATCTGATCTTGAACACAGACAAGTATAGTCTTGAAGCTGTCACAAAGATCATTTTCACAGCCATAGAGGAGTTTTTTGCAAAATCATCCATGTGAGTACCAAGCGCAAGGCTCTTATTGTAATCTAAAGTCGGCCAATCATTCTCCCAGTCTCGCGGGATGAAGCTGCGAGGTGACTCGAATGTGGACCCAGGACAAGGCGAGGTGTATTGAAAATGGACCTTTATGAAACAGGAAGAGTTTGTGTAAAGACTATGGGCCGTGAGGCTGGAAGTCTTTGTGTTATCATCGCAAAAAAGGATGAAAAGTATGTGGTCATCACAGGACCAAAGAACCTAACCAGTGTCAAACGACGCAGTTGCAACACAAGACATCTAGAACCTCTTGAAACGGTCATCCCAATTGCAGCAGATGCAGATGATAAGGCAGTTGAGAAGGCCATTGAAGAGGCGGGTCTGACTGAGAAGTTCAGAACAAAGATCAGACTTGAGATCTAGACTTAAGGTTCCATTTCAGGAGTGTCAGTCAGATGCTGGGCATGTTGCCTGCAGACTATCCCCGTGAACTCATTCTAAAGTCATCTGATACTACTAATCCTGATTATGGGTTTCAAGCACTTGACAATCTCCCAATAGAGTATCTGTTAGAAAACGGAGTAATTGCCTTAGATAAGCCTTCAGGACCCACCAGTCACGAGGTTGCTACTTGGGTGAGGAGGATGTTGGGCGTGGACCGTGTTGGACACGGGGGGACACTGGACCCATCTGTCACTGGTATCCTTCCAATTGGGATTGGAAATGCCACAAAGGCCATGCAGGCATTGATACCAGCAGGAAAGGAGTATGTGTGCGTTCTTGAACTTCACAATAAAGCCTCTGAAACTGATATCATGAGAATAGTGGACGAGTTTGTGGGCAAAGTCTACCAGAAGCCTCCTCTACGATCCTCGGTAAAGAGAGTCCTCCGAGTGAGGGAGATCTACTATAACAAAATCATTGAGATGAAGGGAAGACTGGTTCTTTTTAGAGTTGGCTGCCAGGCAGGGACCTACATACGAAAACTGTGTTTTGATATAGGTGAAGCCCTGGGTGTCGGTGGGCACATGCGTGAGCTGCGAAGGACACGGGTTGGCACATTCAGGGAAGATGACCACCTCTGCACGCTCTACGATCTAAAGGATGCGTTCACCTTCTGGAAAAATGAAGGCGATGAGAGTGAACTTAGAAAGTATCTTCTTCCAATCGAGTTCGGTCTTGAGCATCTCCCTATGATTAATGTCAGAGACTCTGCTGTGGATGCAATCTGTCATGGAGCCAATCTTGCGGCCAGTGGCGTTGTGAGTGTGAGCAGCGAGATGAAGAAGGGAGATATGGTTGTTATCAAGACTCTGAAAGGTGAGGCTATAGCCATTGCAAAATGTGGTGATACAAGTGACAGAATTGCTAAGGCGAAGAGCGGGATCATCGCTGTCATAGAACGCGTCTTGATGGAGCGTGGGAGATACCCATCTATGTGGAAAAAGAAAGCTCAAGATTGAGCAGGAACGACCCTCTCAACCACCTTTTTATTTGGAAAAGTTCAGTAATGAGTGGCTCTGGAGCAAAAGCGCGACTGACGGTACTCACCCTTCGGGGTGAGAGCTGAGGAAACTCCCAACTACATGTCGGTACCGGTCTTGCGAAAGCATGGAGGTGAGAACTTCGCTCTGGAAACAGAAACGACACCTCCAGATTACATATGACAATGAAGTGGAGTCCGAATCCACGGAGGAGTAGTCTGGCCTGGTTGAAACGGTCCATCACCGGGTAGCAATCTCAAGAATACGCCTGCGATGAGCCGGCCTGAGGCGTAGGGTAGAGAGCATAGTCTGATGTCGCGAAGCTCTGTTCCGGCAACGGAACAGAGTGTAACAGAATTGGGGTTATTCTTTGGACCAGAGCCA
>JAEORX010000029.1 GCA_016840685.1 Candidatus Thorarchaeota archaeon | reverse complement strand
GAGCCAATTATGACTATCTCAAGTGCGATTACTGGGAGCAGAATTGATGTGAGCAACCAACCATAGGGAGATGAGGGAAGCACAGGATTCGAGTTACTGCTGACCAGTTTTGTCGAAAGACTGTTGGTACCAAAGGGATCATCGATATTGAAATGGAAGAAATACCCGCTGGCAAAAATGCCATGTGAGTCGTACCCTATCGTATCCTCATCATATCCTTCCTCATGGTGTAATGAGCAACCCGTAGTGCCATAGCTGGTGATGTTGTAGACACGCCATCCAAACGTCACCTTGTCGACATTCTCCAAACTCGACAGGTTAATCCAAAGCGGTGCTAATTCATGGACAGTAAGGCTACCGTTGGGATAGTCCTGATAGAATGTTTCATTTGTTATTTCATTGTTATCAGTGATTGTACGCACGATTACGAATCTACTGTCAAAACCCTCTACTCTACTAAGTACCTCATAACGTACTGTAAATGTATCATCAATGGGGCCACTCATATGTTTGTATTCTTTTTCGTATTCAAGTATCAATCCCACTGGAAAATCATCAAGATTCTGACTTGCGCTCGCTGGTACAAAAGAGAAGACGGAGATCATAAGGAGTGATAATATGAATGCACTCAGACATTGGTCTATCTTGATAATTAAAAACTCCCGTTTCACTTTAAAGAATCCGCACCTTTTCTTCGTGTACAGATATGTTTGAGATGCGATAAGGGTTTCTAGCAACAACTTCCGTTTGCACCAAGTTCTTAGGCTAAAACAAACTGAACATGGATAATGCAACTCGGTCTTGAACCCTACATCCTAGGGGTAATCAGTGCACTACTAGCGATGCTCTTCTTTGCAGTGACAAATATATTCTACAAAAAGATGAGCGAGAGCATCAGTGTCATGGACATCATGTTCACCAGGATGTGGGTCAGTCTTCCTGTCGCCTATCTCTTTGCAGTTGCAGCCTCAGGATCCATCACATTCACAATCCCTGTGGAATCTCTGTTTCCACTCATCTTCTCCATGGTGATAGGCATCGTCATTGGGGATGCAATGTACTTCTATAGTCAGGAGAGAATAGGGGTGGCCAGAGCTTTCCCGATAGCTATGAGCTATCCCCTATTGGTATATTTCCTTGCAGCCTTGTTTTTAGATGAACCTGTTATTCCTCAGAGAGTTCTAGGTGCCTTGATTGTTGTTACTGGTGTGATTTTGATAGCTAGAGCCAAGCAGAATGAAACAGCAAATTCTAGTCGCTGGAGTGAACGTGATCTCCGACTTGGCTTGATTCTTTCATTCCTAGTCCTTATATGCTGGGCTTCGAGCGATGTCATCTTTCAATACGGTCTTGGTGGGGTGCCTCCTGCTGAAGCGAACTTTTACAGGATGCTTGCCGCTTCTTTGTTACTTGTACCAGTCTTCCTCTTCTCGTTAAGGGGTGAAAGGGTCCTTCCAACAAAACATGCTACAGCAGTTGCTCTGGCCATTGGAATAGTTGGACTTGGACTGAGTCTTGTAGTGTACAGTTACGCTATCAAGCTAATTGGCGCAACAGTAACCTCGTTGATTGTGGCATCAGCACCAATGCTCACGGCACCACTTTCTGCAATCTACCTAAATGAAGATGTAAACAGACAGGTGGTTGTTGGAACAGTCCTCACAATTATTGGAGTTCTTATGGTCGTAATAATTCTCTGATGTCCGACTTCTACTGAAGCTACTCCCGTCCATCAAAGATTTTAAAGCGCTCCACGTCAAAGCTCTCACAGGTTAAGAGTCACTTTGGCCGGTGGGAATGGGATAAATGCTAATGCTCCTACAGTTCATTGATAGTCTAATCAATGGAATACTGATTGTCCTCTTTATCTTCCTAGCGTGCATCGCTGTGGCACTTGGATGTATGGGATCAGATATCAAGAAGGAGGAAACGATTTCAGCTAGTGTGAAGAAAGAGATAGGCTTCAAATCGGACCGGAGACCATCACCTACCATCAGTTGGCGTGAGATAGGTCGAGAACCTGAACCCAGAAGTTATGTGAGGACCACCAGACCCATTCCGGGAGTTTCACAGGCAATAAGACAAGTACATCGACCTCCAGCCATGTCTGAGAAGCAAGTTAAGGCTCTTAGAGGTGGTGAGTTTGTTGGGAACCGAATGCGGTTTAAGGTCAAGGTCCTGAACGAAACACCATATATGATAACAGATGTGACTGTTTTCCTGATCTCATTTCCCAAGGAGTCTCTTCGACTGGCTGGCAAAAAGGATGATTGTCAGTTCTCGAAAATTGAACCTGGGGGATTTCGAAGTCCGACCTTCGACTTCCTACCAACACAGGATTGTGTACGGGGAGAGATTGTTGCTGGAGTTTCATATGTTGATATGACTGGAAAAGCACATACACTCAGTACAGAACCATTCGTCATTCGGTCAGTCTGCGATCTTCTAATACCAGATCAGATATCTCCAGAAGACTTTGAAATCAAGTTAAAGTCACACGAACACGGAGAAATAGTCATCAAGGTCGAGGAATGGACACCAGAGGAGATGTTCGAGAAAGCCCTACGCATTACTGATGAATCAAACTTCTACGAGGTAGGTAGTGAGTTTGATGTCAAGGAAGGTGTTGCCTTTGGTTCCATCACGGGACTAGCGAAGGGCAAGTATACAGGAAAGAGTGTTGGTGTGCATATAAATATCAGCGGACCTTCGAAGAAGAAGGGAGCCTCATGCTCAATCAGAGTTACAGGAGAGGACCAAGCAATGATCCTACCAGCCATTGATGATCTCAAAGAGAGATTAAGTGCATGGTTATGCCCAATGTGTTCTAGTCCTCTATCATTGGATAGTGTGCAGAAGCTCCGTGACGGACAAGTGGTTGTGTGTCCATTCTGTTCAGTTTCAATCGGTCGATAATAATCGTGGAGCGAAAAAAGTTAGATGCAGTTTCCGAGTATGATGGAAGGGGCTCTTGGAATCATCGTTATAACCATGTTCCTCGTCTGTTGCCTTTTGGCTCTATCAAAGGGAGCAGAAGAAGAGGCAGAGATAGTACAGATGAGTAGGACGCACCCACAGGAGGCGTGGTCTGTACTTCGAGAGGGTGTCTTTGAATCTGATGCTTACAGGAGGTATGAATATCAACATAGACGACATCAAAGACCAATACCTGGAGTTGCTAAGTCGATTTTTGTAGTAGACACAAAAGCACAGTCCAAATCAGATGAAGTTGTTGCTCTTCGTGGTGGGGAGTTCATTGGAAATCGAATGCGGTTCAAGGTTAAAGTCAGGAACGATTCAGAATTTACTATTACTGATGTGACCGTGTATCTTCTCTCATTCCCCAAGGAAGCGTTGAAGTTGGTTGATGATGATGACTGTCGCTTTTCAAAGATAGAACCGGGAGGCTTTAGAAGTCCCACATTTGATTTTCTACCCACTCAAGACTGTGTGAAGGGAGAAATAGTGGCTGGTGTTTCGTATATCGATGAGAGAGGTAAGGCACACACTATTAGTACTAAACCATTCATCATACGGTCAGTGTGTGATTTGCTCCTACCTGATCAGATTAGTCCTGAAGAATTCGAATTGAGATTAAAGGGACACGAACATGGTGAGATCGTGTTCAAGGTCAATGAGTGGACTCCCGAGGAAATGTTCGAGAAAGCCCTGCGATTAGTGTATGAGTCGAACTTCTTTGAGGTAAGTAGTAGCATTGATGCAACTAAAGGCATTGTATTTGCGAACATCAGTGGTTATGCAAAAGGAAAGTACACTGGGAAGAATGTTGGTGTTCAAATCAGTATTACTGGACCTGCTGGGAGGAAAGGTGCCAGCTGCACTATAAGGGTGACTGGGGAGGACCAAGCAATGATTCTTCCTGCCATCGACGACATCCAAGAGAGATTGAATGCTTGGCTGTGTCCGATGTGCGGAAGTCCTCTCACATTGGAGAATGTTGAGGATTTGAAGGAAGGCAAAGTTATTTGTTGTCCATTCTGCAATGTTTCGATTGGCAGGTAATAACAATCTGCACAATCGATTAATATGTCTTCACGAAGTACTCGCTTTTAGAGACCTCGCTTATACTGCGATACAGCTCACAAGATGAAGGGAAATTGGGATTCGAATAGCAATGATGGAGTTTCCTGAAGAGGTTAGGTTTCAATCGACGTGGAGACCCTATCAGGCCCGCGTGCTCTCAGAGTTAGAGGATCATCTTGATGATAATAAACTGCATGTGGTTGCTGCACCTGGTTCAGGAAAGACTGTTCTTGGTCTGGAAGTTGTTCTTCGTATCAACAAACCAACACTTATTCTTGCACCAACCTTAGCTATTCGAGATCAATGGGTGCATAGACTCTTTGAGTTGTTCCTCCCGAAGAATTCAGCGATGCCAGAGTGGGTGTCTAGAGACCTAACAGATCCAGGATTCATTACTGTAGCTACCTATCAGGCACTTCATAGCGCTATGAGTTTGAAACCTGAAGAAGACATCGAGGAAGATAGCAAAGACTTGCAAGAGATCGAGGAAGTTGAGAGAGTCGAAGAGGACTTGGAGGAAGAGGATGATGCTGAAAGCGATGTCCACTCGTGGTTAGACCAAAGAAAGAAACGGAGTAAAAATGCACCATTTCCTGGACTTGTCGAACTATTGATTGAAAGAGGGATTCAGACCATAGTATTGGATGAAGCGCATCATCTTAGAGCAAGTTGGTGGAGGAGTCTCATTTCTTTAGTCAAAGGTCTCGGAGAACCAAAGACCCTCGCACTCACAGCAACTCCGCCGTTTGATGTTCCTCCTTTTGAATGGGATAGATATATGGAACTCTGTGGTCCAGTTGATGCACGTGTTCCAGTTCCTGAGCTGGTGATGGAAAGCAACTTGTGCCCACATCAGGACCTCGTCGTATTCTCTACTCCCTCCGAGGCAGAGAGCGAGGAGATTGCTAAGTTCCGAACAGAGGTTACTAACTTTGTTAGAAATCTCCAGACACAGCATCAGTTCAGGGACTATGTCCGGGCTCATGATTGGTTGAACCCCCCTGAATCTCATCTAGAACAGATACTGGATCAGCCCGACTTCTTCTCAAGCATGCTAGTGTATTTGTTTCATCTTGGCGTAGAGATTCCAGATGAAGCCGTGGAAATAATTGCAGATTCTAGAAGTGGAATTCCATCCTTTAATCTCGAGTGGCTAGAGATACTACTCACCGGAATTCTCTATCCAGCAGGTGTAGAGAAACCTAAGCTAGATTCTTTTCTTGAGGAGATTCGCGATGAACTCAAACGAATCGGAGCTCTCGAACGGAGAAAGGTCCTCCTTAGAAATGTGTCATCAGTTGATAAGATCCTCAAACAGAGCATCTCCAAGCTACAACGGATTGTAGAAATAGCACAGCGGGAGAGTGACTCTCTTAAAGATGAGTTGCGTATGGTTATCCTTACAGACTACATCAGACTAGCATTTCTACCACAGTCGATTGAGGACCAACCTATTCTAAATAGGATTGGAGTAGTTACAATCTTTGAGGCAATCAGACGCGCTGGTCTGAGATCATCTAAGATAGGTATTCTAAGTGGCTCACTCGTCGTCATACCTGAGGAATCTGAAAAGATATTCAGAGAGTGCGCGATGGCACTTGGAATTGATAGAAAGGAGTTGAGTCTGAAGACCCTCGTCCATGACTCCAGGTACCTTAAGGTGAGTGTAAAAGAGAATGAGAAACACAAGCTTGTCAGAGCAATAACCGACCTCTTTTCAGTAGGTGGTATCAATATCCTTGTTGGGACAAAGAGCCTCCTTGGTGAGGGGTGGGATGCCCCATCTATCAATTCCTTAGTACTTGCGAGTTTTGTCGGCTCGTATATGCTCTCAAATCAGATGCGTGGAAGAGCCATTCGGAGCGAGCGGGGAAATCCCAACAAGACTGCAAATATCTGGCACCTAGTATGTATTGAAACAAAGTCCTATTTCGCTGGCGAGGATTTCAATACGATGCAGAGGAGATTCAAGGCCTTTGTTGGTGTGTCTTCTCTCGAACCAGTGATAGAGAATGGTTTCGCACGACTGGGTATTGGTAACCCACCATTCGAGAAGAAAGATCTAAAGAACTTCAACGAAAGAATGTTCTCGCTCGCAGAGAACCGCGAAGCAATACAGCAGTCATGGGAGGTTGCCCTTCGTCGAGGAGAAGAAGGAGTACGACTAGTGGAGGACATAGAGGCACAAAAGGTATACCTTCCACGAGGTTTTGTGTTTCGGAATACAATCTCAGCGCTATTCTGGGAGGGTCTTTTCATAACAGGCTATTTCCTGTCCCATTACCTTGACAGCATCTCTCCTGTTTCATTGGAGGCATTGGTCATCTCGTTGATTGTCGTATTCGTGCTATGCATGTTGATATTAGCACCAACAACTTTCAAGGCAATCTACCTTTTCATCAAACATGGACCTGTCAAGAGTAGCCTAAAGCAAATTGGTTCAGCCATTCTCAAGACTTTGTGCCATATTGGTGAGTTTTCGACTGACTATATGGTGATACGTGTCGTTGTGGAAGAGGGTGAATATGGAGAGGTATTTTGTCGAATGGATGGCGGCAGTAACAGGGAGAAGTCTATCTACTTGCAAGCGCTACAGGAACTTCTGAATCCCATAGAGAATCCTAGATACCTGCTAGTCAGAAAGTCGATGTGGTGGAATCGTTTTACAAGAAAGGATTATCATGCTGTTCCGACCATCATTGGAGCAAAGAAGGAATATGCTGAATATTTTGCAGAGATGTGGGCGAAGCACGTGGGAAGAATGAATCTTATCTATACAAGAAATAGAGAGGGCAGAATTGAGTTGATTCGTGCACGGAACAAATCTCTCTCTGCAACTTTCAGACCCAGGTCAGAGAGACTCACTCGATGGAAATGACAAAGATAATCAATGAAGTAGTTTGTTTTTCACTGCAAAAATATGATAAGAATAACCACCTCTATTAGGAGTCCAATATGGTGTGTTAAGCTATGCAAATCGCATCTGACATTTTCGATGCTTTCCTATTTTCCGGACTAATAATGGCTACAGGTATTTTTTTGCTTCTAATAGCTGCACAAACAAAAATCCCAAAGCTGACTGTTACTTCACCCACCTACGCTTTTGGTTCAATTCTATCTTTCAACATGTCACTAATCTACATCTTATCAGAAGTACAGTCACATCAGTTAGTAGGTCTGTTTGGAGGATATCTACTTCTGACGCTTTCTTTAGTTCAGGCTTTTTTTGATCTACGGAAAAGTGACAGCGATGAACCAGGTTGATTAATGCATCAAATAAATCTCTCTCTGAATTTTCTAAACATGGAGTAAAGCCATGAAATATAATGTCACGAAACACGTCTAATATTGAAGAGAATGTGAGACTGGCAAGAGAGTCTCACAATCTTCCTTGAAGAGTTCTATGCAAATCCTCGTCCAAGAGCTCGACCTAGTCTCAGTTGTGCATAACGAGCATCATCATGAGGTTCCGGTCCTTGCAGCTGCCTCTGGAGTTTATTGTATTCATCTTCACATGTTGACTCGAGTTGAAATTTACTGATGTTCAATCTAATTTCATTATGGTCAATTGTTTCAATGAAATAAGGCGGAACAAGAAGGTCGATGTCAGGTTGAGCCTTGAGGCGTTCAAGCAGTTCCTCAAAGAAACCACCACCAAGAACGAGCCACATTACATTGTCCTTATCAAACCAGATATCAATGACAAATCCGACCTTGATTCCATCAGAGTCAACGACCTTTACATCAGAAAGTTTCGAGAAAGTAATGTAGGTTTCTGCAAGTACACCAGGATCGAGAGTCTTCTTGAGAGTTTCACTGTCAACTTTAAGGTGAACCGTATCAGAAATTGAGTCTACATCTTCGAGTCTGACTACTGGATCAATATCAGGTCTTGCGCGAATTGATTCAAGAAATTCTTCAACCCTACCACCACCAATTACCAAATATTTCAGGTCAAGGACATTTTCACCACAGCCAAAGATCCAGTCCATGACTTCGCCAACTTTGTCTCCATCGGAGTCTATTACATCCTTGTTTCTAATCTCGCTGAATTTTAATTCACAGCACTGCATTATGCCAAACCTCGATTTTTATTCACTATCGTTAATATATAACCTTTCGCCTAAACGGACGAAATGATTAGAAAATCAAGAAACATACTCCCTGAAAAAGGATTGGGAGCCCATCAAAGGGGCTCGATTTCTAGTAAACTTCTCTGGGACTCTCTCTCAAGCGATCGGGTAGTTGACCACCTTCTCCCAAGACCTCAAGCTCATGGTCTCTGCCATATCGACCACCATCATTACAGAGGAAGCCTGTCTTTGTGATACCTCTGGCTTGACGTTCAGCGGCTCGGCGAGTAATCATAGTCTTTCCTGAGGGGACGGTCATGATCAGTTTCTTCTGGGCTTCATCAATCACCAGCAAAATTGTATCATCGCTGGCATTTCGTGTGGTTTCGAAAAACTGAGAGGTCGACTCATTAAACTCGAGATATACTGGCATTCGGAATCAAAGCCTCCAACTGGCTACTTGAACATCAATGGTTTCTGGGCGTTTATTAATGAATCTCGCGCGAGTTCCCAAGCACAATTGATGTGCGGCTGATTGAAATTATAGAAGATGTGCAGTACCACAATGGGCACAGACGACAGCATCCTCGAACTCACCAGGTAATGGTAAGGGTGCACCACAATTCTGGCATTTGAGGTCTCTAATCTGAGACCGCTGTTCAGCAGGGATGTTCAGCTTAAACACTCTCTCAGCGACATCTTGTATTGTCTTCCCAATCTTTTGTGCAGCCTTTCCAACTGAGCTCCTCTCAGGATCACTTAGGGAGCCCAGTCCTACAGCTTGGAAGAAGTTATCAATTGCACGACCAATCTTACCAAAGACTGAGCCAGCTTTCCAAGACATCACTTCCGGGACTTGGAGCTCTAGGAGTTCACTATCAGGGTGGCCGGGTATCTCGTATCCTCTGTTCCAATCCTCACGATCAGATCGAGGGGATGTCAAAGCATGTCCGCAGCTGGGACAAAACATCTGCCACTCCTTACCAAAGAATCCCTTTCTCCTTTTTCGCTCACCAACATTATACCAGCATCTCTTGTGTGCGAGCTTATTACAATTGGGACAGGCAAACAAATAGTAGGTGTCAGGTTTGACCTTTGAGGTCCCTCCTGTGTGAATCTTTAGGTATGCTAAATCATCTGGGGTGTTGTTAAGTAGATACTTACCACAAATGAAACAGGTTCGGCCATCCAACTTGTTCATTTTATCAGGAGTGATTCTCAAAATCTTGAAACCTCAAGAAACTGGAAATCACGAGGCAATATGAACCTTACATATAGAACACATCTTAGAATTCGAGGGAATCCGAAAGCCTCTTAGCACAGATTTGAACACAAAACGGAACAATCGATAAGGCTAATGGAGGTCTACACAATTTCAACAGACTTTATTCTAGAACTTAGGAACCTTGACCCGACCAAAGTTCATCTTGTTGGAGGCAAAGCGTCAAACTTAGGTATTCTAATCAATGCTGGCTTCAATGTACCCAATGGTTTTGTCATAACCACTGAAGTATACCATCTTTTTCTCCTGGCAAACAACATCAATCCTTCAGCTCTTGATCTTGAGGATTTACGACACGCTATAAACAACGCAACTTTCCCATCTGACATGCATGATACAATAATAACTGCCTATACCGAACTTGGTTGTGGAAAGGTTGCAATAAGGTCATCAGCCACAGCTGAAGATTTGCCAGAAGCTTCGTTTGCTGGGCAATATGAAACATACCTTAACATTGATGGTGCAGATAGTCTGCTAGAGCACGTCAAGCATTGCTTTGCTTCAATGTGGAATGACCGGGCGGTTGCCTATCGAAATGAAAATGAAATAGACCATGATTTGGTACGACTAGCTGTAATCGTACAACCAATGATTTCTGCAAATTGTGCAGGAGTTCTCTTCACTCGAAACCCGCTTGCTAGTTCTGAATTCGAGATGATGATAGAATCGAATTTTGGACTTGGAGAATCCGTTGTATCAGGCCAGACTATACCAGACAGATATGTTGTTGAGGAGCGTCCCAATAACGAATTCGTTATCTTGAGCAAAGAGATTGGAACCAAGGAAACTATGACTGTTGATGCAGCACAGGGAATTGACTTAGTTACGACACCTGCTCAAAAAAGTCAGCAGTCTTCATTAGTTGATAGTCAAATACAGGATCTCTCAAGGTTGGCTCGTTCAATAGAACATCTGTTTAAAGTTCCCCAAGACATTGAATGGGCATTAGATAATAAGGGAGTTATTCATATCCTTCAGTCTCGTCCGATAACCATCAAGCGAGGTGAGAAAGAACCTCTTGATGATATATTCTGGACCCGGGGATATGCTGATGACTACTGGAATGATCCAGTAACCCCTTTATTTTTCGATTTGCTAGGCGACCAAATAACATACATTGTGAATGTTGAAACAAACGCTATCATGGGATACAAAGACCTTCCAGAAAAATTGCTAAAGTTGCATAAGGGACATGTCTACTTCAATCTTGATGTCATTCGAACCAAAGTAGTAAACGAGATAC
Organism: Candidatus Thorarchaeota archaeon; assembly: GCA_016840685.1. Lineage (GTDB taxonomy): Archaea > Asgardarchaeota > Thorarchaeia > Thorarchaeales > Thorarchaeaceae > SMTZ1-45. Next base: position 12,868 of record JAEORX010000029.1, on the reverse strand, counting down.
CCCCCTTTATCCGGTCTGAGGATGTCTTGAATTATTTTCCAGAAGGAAGTGGTCCCTTTGGAAAAGATACAATGAGAGAGCTCCCCTTTGCTCTCAAGACTAGGATAATGGCTGAGATCAGAGTCATGCTCTTTGACAGTGATGGGAGCATGACCAAAACTAATGATTCCTACATGAAATGGACTGAAGAAGTCTTTGATCCCTACTGCAAGAAGTTCGATGTCGATCTAGGTTATGCAATGCAACATGAATCAATAGAGGCTCTGATGGTATTAGCAGAGGAGCTAGATAAAGTAATGATGAGGCACTTCAGAATGGTTCGTTATGGCATCCCCGTACATACGCTAGGAATGAATCTGATCACGAACTATCTATGTCGAAGATGGTTAGGGGAGAGGACTGGTTCAGTAGTCTATCCTTTACTGCTCTCTGGTCTTGAGCATAGTACGACAGAAACTAATAGAAGATTGATTCAACTTGCCATGTTTGCAATCAGCGATGATGCCTTGAAGAATCTCATCCTTAACACATCCTCCAACGAATTGCATGCCTCACTCATTGAAAGCGACCTTTCTTCAGCTCAATCTTTCTTCAATGAATTCACGAGATTCTTAGATGACTTTGGTGACCGCGGTTTTACTAGAGAGCCATACTATCCAAGATGGCGAGATGCTCCAGAGTATGTATTTGATGCTCTCAAACCGCTAATTAGTGAGTCAACCCCGAATTACAAGAGTACAGAGGAATTAATCACAAAGAAGCGAATGAAGGCGGAGATAGTTGCAGAGAAGCACATACGTGGTCAGCGGTATGGACCAATCAAGTGGATGCTCTTCTCTACAATACTCGGGATGGCTCGTACATACATAGGGTTTAGAGAGAATCAAAGATACAATCTAGATCGTTGGATTGCAAGAAACCGTAGAGTATTCTTGGAGATAGGAAAGAGATTGGTTGAAGAACGGTATCTTGAGGAGTCTATTCATGTCTTTTTCCTACATCGGAGAGAATTGAAAAAGGCTGTCAAAGCGAGAGTTAATGGTCCTGAGCCAGACTATTTCAGAGAACTAGCAAAGGACAGGCATAATGAGTTTCTGAGGTATGAACACTCAACACCTCCCAAATTCATGGTTGGTTCAAGAGAGTTTGAAGACCCACTACCAGATTCGACTGAAGGATATAGGGGAATTCCAGCAAGTCAAGGGATTATATCCGGAAAAGTACGAATCCTTGATACAATCGCAGATATTCCTGAGGTGAGAGCTGGAGAAATTTTGATAGTACCAAGAACAGATCCTGGATGGACTCCGGTCTTCTCAAAGATTGGAGGGCTCATTACTGAATCTGGAGGAGTTCTATCACATGGAGCAGTCGTTTCACGTGAGTTTGGGATTCCTGCTGTGACTAACATTCGTAATGCATGCCAGATTTTCAAGACAGGACAGAAAGTGAAACTTGATGGGAATCAAGGTATTGTTGTGTTGTTAGAGTAGGAGTGAAACGCGTTGGAGGAATTGACACATGCAGCAACATCACAACAGGAATGGAATGAGTCCTACTACTTTATCTTCTATGACAAGGAGAAGAAGTTTGGAGGGATGAGTAGGATTGGGTTTAAGCCAAATAAGAAGGAAGGAATGACATTCTTCTTTCTCTTCCTCCCAGATGGTTCTGTTGGTGCATATCATGCAAATGATGACGCCAGCAGTTATCCAGAATCATTCAGAGTGTCCAATGTTGAGCATAAATGCTTGGAGGATGGCAGATGGCACTACTCGTTTGAAGGACCGATGCTAATTTTCAACAATCCAAGAAACTTCGCAAAGCTTCAGGAAAATCCCGAGGTCATCAGCGACCTTGTTGGTACAAAGGTGATTCTAGATTACACAGCATTCAGTGATACATATGAGTATAGTGAACATATGACCCCTGAATCGCTTGAGATTGGAAAGAAGACAGGGGATATGCATTGGGAGCAGATTGGCAAAGTGACTGGAACCGTCAAGGTTGGAGAGGACACATTTACAATAGAAGGATGTATTGGTCAGAGAGACCACACTTATGGCATCCGAGACTGGACTGGCATTGGAAATTGGTTTTATTTTGTCATCTGGTTCAATGAGAATCTATGTGTTAATCCTGCAGCAGTAGTTATGAACGATGGCCGCATTGGTTCTGGGGGGTTCATCTACAAAGATGGAGTCAATATACCTTTGAAGGAGATTAAAATGCTCGATCATTCCTACGAGGAGAATGGTGTATATCCAATATCCACTGAACTAGAATTGACTGATCAGCATGGACAGAGATACATTCTCAAGGCATTCCCTGGACAGGTTGTACCTGTACCATTCAGAGGCGATAGCGGCAGTATGTCGTTCCTCATTCAATCATTTGGAACCTTTCAGCTTGATGATCTTGATGGAGGTTACGGATCGTATGAGGTTTTGAGAAGAGCAAACCCATAGGTATATGCGAAAGGAGTTATGATACTGAGTTATATTAAGAGAATCAACTGAGAAAAAACAGTGGGAATTCACCATGTTCGAATACGTCCAAGAGAGAGAGATTGGCAAACGACTTGAACCTAGAACGATGGTGTATGTCATAACTATTGGAGAGTGTGATGGCTTCAACTCTCAGAACCTTACGAAACGAGGGGAAAACCAACTCATCGAAATGGCAAGATCGAGAGTAGCTACTGGAGTGCGACTTCTTTATACAGCTACAGAGAAAATCGCTGTGAAGTCAGCAGAAATCTTAGCAGATGAATTTGAATCAAAGACCAAGAAGATGACTTGCTTGGATTCTGTAAAGTTTGGTAATGATGGAAACAATCTAGATTCATTTAGAGAAACCTTCAAACAAATGTGGAAGCAAGAAGACTTTGTTCCTGAACATGGAGAATCATTTGTTGAAGTCCGTGACCGTCTCGGTAACTGCATGGGAGGGATAGTGGCAAAGCATCAGGATGATGTTGTGGCGGTAGTCGTCGATCCACTCATTGCACTCCTCTTTCATTCTCATGTAGCAGCCATACCTCTTGATATGAGTGAATGGCAATCATTTGGTTATGCCTCTTGTGCCACTTACGAGTATTCCAGAGGGTGGAGTGTCATTATGCCACCTGATAATAGCTATCTTACGGATCCTACTACAGTAAATGATACTCTTCCCGAGGAACTTCTTTAATTCAATGAAAATAAGAGAGAAGAACCGGACTAAGAGCCCGGTCTTCAAATGATAGTCTATCTTCGTCTATATAACATACAGACAACAACCACTAGTGCAACTACTACTCCAACTACGAGATAGAGAGTGAATGGATTACCACCATTAGGTTCGTATGGAGTAGTCGGTCCCTCTGTCTGATACGCACTGGTATAAGCTACAAAGACGGGATCACAGATAATCTCATGTCCACCCCAGCGCTCATAGCCAGACGTCATGAACAACATTGATGCATCAACTGTCCAGTCAGTCACTGTCTGCCCAGAGGTCGACTGGTACATAGCACTGAACGCACCAATGGGTATAGTGGAAGACCCAGATTTATTGACAGTCGCATGGCCATCACCACTCCATGTGTATGGGAGGCCACCCATTGTTACATTAGCATATGGAATATTATTGTGTCCAAACTGATAGTACTCCGCACTAACGCTCTCTGCGTTTGTGTCAGTAAGTGGTAGTTCCCCAGCAGAACGCTGTGTACGACCTGTTGTTCCAAGAACGCCGAAGAAGTTCACTGCAAGGCTCCGATTATTCAACACACTCTGGTCAAAAGTATCCAGGGTGAAATCACCTATCTTTTGATCAATCTTGAATGAAACTGCATGGTTCCACCTAGAGGGATCCAAACGATCGTAGGTGACCAAGTCTATATTGAATGATATATCAAATGCCATCTCATCAACAGTCGCATGTGAGATTGCATAATCAAAGACATTCTGGTTAAAATCTAAAGCTCCCTCATACGACTCTCTGAAGGCCCAGGGACCTCGAACTCCTCGAGTGTGTTCTATCTGAAGTGGATAAATAGTAACAGCAACATCATAGATTGACACTCCAAAGGCAACTTCTGTGTCAGCTGATACAACGACCTCGCCACTACCATTGGTCGCACCAAATGGCTGTCGGAATTCAATTGACCCAACAGAATCTATCAATATCAGATGTGTGACCTCATCAGTGACCAACTGTCCATCTTCAAAATAGAAATCTGGTGCCATTGGAGAGGCACCAAGGGGATCATCATTGAAGATGAGAAGGCCAGCGTATTGAGCTCTGAAGTGTGCAGCTAAGAGACTGCCCGCTGCGACTGAAACTATGAATGCTTGGTGTGTACCCCAGAAGAACCAAGTGTTTTCCCATGTGTTGCTTGAAAGTCCTGTGATCCCACTTAAATCGATGGTTCGGTTCTCAGTCATCCAAGCTACGTACTTGTACTCTGGAACTGCAAGTTCATCAACTGGGTCAGCCCATAAGAGATCTCGGATCTCATCAAGCTCACTCTGAGTGACTGGTGACATATCTGTGTGATACCAGTAGAAGGTCTCGTTTGCCTCGAATGCAAGTTCAAATTCTAGTATACCCATCCAGTTGGCAGAGATAAACTCATCACCATTGCGATTAGGCGATGGGTCAAAGCCTACAAGAACCTCCATCTTGTCAACAGAAGTGTTGCCCCAGTCATGCCAGTATCCTGTTCTCTTAATGAAGAACTGATCCTCAGTGGTGAACACATTGCCATCAAGGTCGATTGCACCACTTGAAGTGACCACCCACCTCTGTGGCTCAAAGAAATCAACCTCGCCTAGAATGAAGTGCGCAGGACTCCAGATGACATCACTGTCAACCTCTTCATTGAATGATTCAGTGTTGTTGCCTGGTTCAGGACCAGCAGGGAAAAGCACCCAGTTGTTCTGATCAGCAATTGAAGCATTCATCTGCCACCAGCCAAGTCCACCGGATGAGATATGCGCTGAGCTTACCACCATAGAAGGTGCTTCATCTGTGAACTCAAGACCAATATCTATAATTGACTCATCAGGTCCAATAACGAAACTCCAGTCATGGATTGTGATTAGTCCCACACCAAGGTCCACATCAGTACCTATGTAGACATCATTAACCGAATAAACAAACTTCGTTACTGTCGAGATAGACCAAGCTAGGTCATGAACAAGGTCCACAACGATGAAATGTCGTGTAGTGTGACGCCAATAATGAGTTGAGTTCGACTCAAACCCTTCTGTCTCAAACCAGATAGTTATGTTGTGTCTGTGAACGTGGAAATACAATCCTGCAATATCAATCTGAAGTGCTTCATCAGCAGTGACATTGTACTCATTGACTTCAATGTAGGAAGTTCCATTGATTATACTCTCCGGAGCATGGATGTTTAGGGTCAAATTCAGGATATCACCTTGAATTGCCCTATCAGCAACTACTCCATCCTTTCTCAGAAAGGCTTCAATGAATTCTTGTTGATAAGCTAGACTGACGGTATTATGCCTCTCAATGTCGGGATGTGGTTGGAGCCAATCTCCGTCTTGATTCATGACGAACCAGAAGTAAGGAACAGGAGTGATTTTTCCACCTATTTGGTAATCATCTTCACTAAGGTCAAGCTTGTCTGTGAATGATCCAGTCCAGGTAACTTTTGCTCCACCATTTTCAATAGTTGCGCCTGTTAGAACATATAATTCAGACACATCAATCGAAACATTGTAGAGGAAGTCGAAATCAACAGTCCATTGTAGGATATCATAGTTGTAATCCCAAGTGACATTGTCAAGGTAACCACCGATTGGGAATGCATCTGTTCCATTGAAGGCAAAGAAGATTACCAATGGCATCTCGGTATAGTTGTCCATTTGTGCAATAGGTGAGAAGTAGTTACGGGGCATTGACCAGTTGTAGTCCCGGGTGTACTCACCATAGGTTGTGACGAATGGTAATACTGCTCCGCCAATTACCTCGTTTGCCTCGAGACTAAGGGTGAACTCATCACCAGCATCAACATAATGGAGAATCTGACCAGTCCCGTCAGTCACCTCTGCATAGTAATACTTTGGCAATTCGAAGATGTGAGGGGCAATATCAACACCCAGACCCAATGGTGGAACTGCAAACCCTCCTGCATTGACTGATGCAAGCCAAGATGGTGTCGCAGGACGACCAAGAGTGTCAATAGCCTGCATTCCAGTCCAGAATATGCGACTCATTAAATTCACTGTGAATCGAAATGCGAATCTAATCTCAAATCGGTCCAGCATAACAGTATATGCACACTCTGCAAGATTGAGTGCTACAAAATCAGAAGCCACTGGAGCATCAGCTCCAGCAATGGTACGGAAGTTCAACTTGTTCCACACATCTAATGTGACGTTGTATTCCAATACAAAGAATGTACTACCATCTTCGCCAGTGGACCCCCAGAATTGGACAACATCAAGACTAATGCCTTCGCCTAGGAAGGATTTTGGAATTGTGATATCAACGAGAAGATCCACATTGGGCTCTACTCTGTAATGGTTCTCAGAAATGGATGTACCACTATCTGCATAACTAATATCCACCGTTGGTTGTGGGCCAAAGATCCACTGAGAGTGCTCTTCAGTATGCTCGAACGTGTCCTGCTCATTGGAAACATCCCAGGCCACGTACAAGATTGGCTCTCCTGTTGTCTGAGCACTTACAAAACTAGCTGTGGCAGCAAAGCTCAGGATTAGAAGAGCTATGATAAATAATGTGTGAGTTCTTTTCATCTTATACACCTCACCAAAAACCTAGCGTGCCGCATTTCTCCTGTATCATTGAGGGATAAAGTGCGGGTTCTTGATTTGTTGGCGTTATCATCAAAGGTTCTTTCCTAGTAACCTCTGATGGAAAAACCGACGAACTGCAAATAATACCCTGCATTTTTGCATATAATGTATTATGGATGAATCATCTATAGCTCGTCGAAGTAGACTCGAAGAAGTTCCGCAACACTTCTGGCTCTAGAAACACAACCGCGATCACGGTGTGGTTTTGAACCATCAAACATGTCAGAAACTGTGCCAAGACAACCACGACGTACAGCGTTCAAAACTGGTCTGAAGATGCTCTTCTCAGCCTTTGCTCTATTCTGATCTGTACGGCCATTAACATTGAGCCATGCAGTGATATACGGACCAATAAGCCATGGATGTACTGTACCCTGGTGGGTCGCAGCAGCTCGACTCTTCGGACCTCCAGTATAAGCTCTTGCATACCGAGGGTCAGAAGGTGATAGCGTCCGGAGACCAAATGGAGTTAGAAGTTCTTTTGTGACTACCTTAAGCACAGAATTGGCTTGAATCTCATCAAGGAGTGGGTATGGGAGACTTAGGGCGAATATCTGATTTGGTCTAATGGAAACATCATTTGATTCATCTGTGACCACATCATAGAGGTAACCGAGTTCCTCATCCCAAAATGTCTGCTGAAATGCTTCTCGTATCCAAGATGCTACGGCTTTGAACTCATATGGGTCTCGGCCTACTAGCTCACACATATCGCCCATAGCCATCAGGCAATTGAACCAGAGTGCATTGATTTCCACGCACTTACCGAGCCTTGGAGTAGCACACCAGTCGCCAATTCGCTCATTCATCCAAGAAACCTCTACCCCATCAATTCCAGAGATTATTAACCCATCATGGTCTTCATGAATGTTGTATTTGGTCCCGATTCTGTAGGCGGCTATTATAGACTCCATGGTATCCCAAATGATACCACGCAAAAACTCCACATCATTTGTGTTTTCAATATATTTGTGAACAGCCATGATGAACCAGAGTGATGCATCAACGGAGTCATACTCTGGCTGTATACCACGATCAGGAAAATCATTTGGTACCAACCCATATCTTGAGTGTCTTGCATAGTTGATGAGGACTGCTCGGGCGTCTTGGAACCTCCCAATTGACATTGTCAAACCGGGTAGTGAGATGAGAGCGTCCAATCCTACATCAGCTAACTCATGATACCCAGCAATTACAGACCGCATCTTAGTTGATGCACGGTCGACAATGAATGTGTCTGCATCTAAAATGAGCCACTCAATGTCTTCGTCTCTCTCCCTTGATGACATGGAATAGGCTCGGTCATTCAGTATCTTTCTCCGTCGCAGCTCTTCAAATCTAAGCTTCGCAAAGTCCTTTCTCTGAGCTTTTGCTAGGGAGCCGAGATTCTTCATCAGTTGCTTTCGATTTGGACTCACAGCAAAGAGAAATGAAAGGAAGTGCTCGCCAGGTTCTAAAACAGTATGAAACACACCTGGAATAATCATCTCTTCCTCATGGGGCAGGCCCATTGCTTTGTCCTTTCTGTAGATTTGAGGTTCAGTGACTCTTATCTCACTGGGCATGAATTCTGCATCGGGTGTATAGGAATACATCCACGGACTATTTGGACGATCATCAAAGGAGAGGTAGGCATTTTCATCAACAATTTCTATTTGCGGTGTAAAGTCGAGATGAGGAGGTCTAGCATGAAGGTCTCTGCATGTCTGGAGAGGTGTTACAGTGAACACGGTCTCTTCGGAATTTGTAATCTCATAATTCACCGCAGTGAGATTTCGCCGATATGCCATGAAGACTGTCTTCTCTAGTTCGACACATCCTGTCTTGTAGACCATTTGTGGTAATGGATTAAGCTCGAAACGCTTCAAATAACGATAGCCCCGGTGGGTAACTCCACTCTTGGTCTGTTCTGTGCTGAGGTTGCATTCTCCTTCTATGTTGACAAGTGCCTCATCTAACCTTGACAGAGTTAACCATCTCTCTACAGGAGGACTCAATGAAGAAACAAGTAAGCCATGATATCCACGAACATTGAGACCCACAATTGTGGAAGAAGTATAACCACCTAGACCATTTGCATACAGCCACTCAAATGTAACTGCCCGATTTAATCGAAGGTCTACATCTTCCAGGGTTATCACTATGGGTTTCCATCCAGATTCAGAGCTTGAATCTGCTATCGAGAAATGCACACTTTAAGGGTTGTGTCACACGACTCTTTAGCTGACAGTCAGTGTCATAAGGAGTTTGGTAGTTCAGTTTCTCCGTTCCGGAGTGGATTCGTATGAATGACCATGATTATGGAAGTCCGAGTAAAGTGGAGTCCATAGTTCAAACTGGGTCAGAAGATCGAATTCGTTTTGGTTTGAGTGGGAACCTACGCCGTCTTGCTATCGTGACTGGTATTGCACAGTTCTCATTTAGTGTCTGGGCTTGGCAGTTTGGTATCTTTCTCGAGGCCAGTGTAAATCAGCTTTGGCAGATAGGCTTCACATTTTCTATAGGAACATTAGCATCGATAATTGGCTATGGGCTATCAGGCACAATTGCAGATTACATTGGTAGGAAGAACTCCATGATATTTGCATTCATACCGATGTTCGCTGGTCTTGTCGCTCTTCGTTTCTATCCAGTTTGGCCGTTTATACCTCTAGAATATGCTACAATCCAACTTGGTTGGTCCTTCATCATAATAATGACGAGTGCAATTCCTGCTGATGAGATAGCTAAAACAAGTGGAGTCAATGCCGCGAGGACATTCAATATGGTCCTCTTGCCTGCTTTTTTTGTGGATGGAGTGAGTCCCGTGATTGCCGGGCTTCTCCTAGACATGGGATATGTTGCTGGCGACCTACATCTTCTTGCAGCACTGGGGGCTTTGGTAGCTATGATAGCCACGTACCGTGGTGTTAGAGAATCTCTTGGACAAGATATCATTATGAAAGCCAAAGCAGGTAGTGTAATAACACTCAGAGGACTTGGTCGGAATTTCTGGATTTTTGCCGCTGGAATGTTTGGTTTTGTCTTTGTCATGAACTTGGCGTTCCCATACATGGGAAACCTAGTGGTCAATGAATGGGGCTTGTCCGAATCGATTTATGCCTATGTGTGGAGCGCTTGGTCATTCACATGCGTTATACTGATGTATAGTGTGGGATCAGCAACTGATAGGAATATCCGGGCAGCTTTGATTATTGGAACATATTCTACAGCTTTTATTGTAGCACTATTTGCCCTTGGTAGCACAGTTCTGGATTTACTCATTTTGAACATCTTGCTTGCAGCCCCCATTGTTATTTGGAGTGGTGCGGAAAAGACACTGGCAGTGAATGGTGTCAGAGAAGAGATGAAGGGTCGTGCTCTAGGGACATATCAGTTTCTAATGAGTTCAACAAGACTGGTTGGGCAGTTCATCGGAGCATTACTATGGGACTTCTCAGGAAGCCTGAGAACTGTCTATGGTATCTCAGGAATAGCAGGAATGATTCTTGTGGTAGGGCTTACATATGCTCTTATGAAGATAAAGCTTGAATATAGAGGTGAAGGTCGAACACTCATCGTTACCGAGTAATCTTCTTATCTTCATTGGGGATTAGAAGAGTATTGAATGGAGCCCTGAGGGAGTATCATGGATGACGATGAATCATCATTCATTGGTCGCCAACTGAAGCAGACAGGGGACTTGCTTTTGGGAGGGGCTCAAAAGCAAGTGGGAGACTACAAGTCGAAGTTCGAGGGACTGAGAGGAGTATATGACAATTTCCTCTCAAGGCTTCTTCTCTCATATGCCGGAACCAAGATTGACCTTTCCTTTGTTGATAGATTCTTTGGAAAACGGAAGCTGTCATTTGCTGGAATTGATGGCACCGTCCTGAAACATGAGGTGTTTGATCTAGTCGTCTTCTTTGCAGGCGCATATAGTGCCTCCGGTGATATTGACATCTCTAATACTGGGGATACGAGAATCAATTACGATGAACATTATTTAGAGAGGGGACTTGGGGTTTCCAGTGTTCTTCCTGTCTACATTAATGAAGTGCCATTGATTGATCAGACTCTACTAATAAGGGGAGATGATGGGCAGATAGATGACTCCATCACCTTCTCTGATACTTGGGTTGTGGACAATGCAGCTTTTGCAGACTTCTTGATGGGTCTCGCAGAGTTCTTCCTTGGATACAGACTTGCTAGCTCGCCCAATCCAGTCGATATCTTGCTTTTCGATAGGGTCTTTTCATCAGAGGTCGCTTCGTTCTATGCAGAAACCTCAGACTTCCGACTGAGTCTTGACCATGAGTGTGGGTTAATTGGATACAAGATTGATGGTAGGCCATTCACGAAGACTGAATGGGTGTACGCAAGAAAATTACTTGGGAACCATGATCTTGCAACACCTCCTGCACGTGGAGAGTTCCTCCTTCCAAGAGTTATTGCAGAACTGTCAGAAGGACCTGACATTGCTCTGACACGTCAAGAACTTGTAGAAAGACTTGGATTGACTGATGAGTTTCATCTCTCGAGATTGGACAAGGAATTGGAAAAGGGAATAAGAGGTTCAGGCGAGGTCAAGGGCATCATCACGAGAAAGGACAGATACTTCACTCTTCTCCCTCAATATCGAGAGATGAAGGAACGACTCACCAAGCTTGTTGAGGAAGTATGTGGACGAATGTTCTCAACAGACTCAAAAGTGTCCTTTGATGAGCGCTTCAAGGTTGGAGGTCGTTGGCTCACTACAAATGACCTAGCTTTTCTCAGTCTAATATCGTTATATCTCATGGTTGAGAAATGTTGGGAAAATCGTACTCTATTAGTTGGTGTTGCTAAGGACACGTCTGCCAGAGACCTCAAACGACAGGTCCTTCCAGTTCTTAATCATGTAGGCAGGTTCAAGGGTAGTTTTGGCGAAAAGGGTCAAGACACACCAGATACAGACAGAATGATTCTCCAGTGGATAGCATTGCATGAACAGGATAAATTGAGGGTACCGTGGGCTACGGTGGAATATGACACAGCTTTCAAGACAATAGTCCCGCATTTTGAGAGAAGACCAGGTCTGGTTTCAGGAGCACGACGCAACCAAATATCTTTGGAAAGGACTTTTGCGAAATCATACTTCCAACTCTGTCAAGCTACCTCAGATCCAAAACTCCGCAGCAATGTCCTGCTCTATGATAGACTCATTTATCCTGAGTTTGATACAGACTCAGAGCAACTAACGACTCTTCCTCATGACTATGAAAACAGACCGGACAGTCCAGAATCAGTTGATGTCCTGTTTTATGAGGGGATAAATAATCCAGTCCAATCATTCATCATCTCGATTTTCTATGCCATGACAAGTAGAAGTGTCCCTGATCTCTTCGGTCATCTCAGACCACTCTACATCGCAGATAAGGTCGCAAAATATTATTTCAGCCAGTTCAAGGGTATGATTGAGAGCGCTGGAGTTTGGTTGGTGAATCGTCCAGACTTGAGAGAGTTCCTCTTTTATCTTAGCAGCTTTCGAGAAAGGAGGTCAAGTATTGAACAAACAAGAAGAACATAGTAGACCAAGACTTTTCACAGACTTTGAAGGTGCATTTGAGGGGAGGCTTGCTAGAGTCATCCCTATTGCCGCAAACTACACATCAGAGTGGTCAGGTTCGGCTGCACGCTATGATTGTAGGATTAAGATTCGTTACAACAAGGAGCTAATGGCTCAACTCGAGGAGGGAATGCTTCTTGCGGTTAAGAACTTCAGGGGTCAGTCTAAGAGAGCCATCAAGGAAGGGCTTGAAAGATATACCGTGATGGTGATTAGCAAAGTCTGGCCACTTCACTATGGACTTGGAGGAGTAAGTGATAGTCACTACTTCCCTCTACAAATGGAGATAATCGAGCAGTCTGTTCCAGACTGGTCCACTGATGACCAAGCCACAATGATGGTTCATATGAATGCAGTGCCAATCAACTACGATCTTATCATTCATAAAAATGGAGAGATTGAGTTCAGGAAGGGGTTCTCTTATCCTCTTGTTGGTGAGAGAGCATAT
>JAEORX010000201.1 GCA_016840685.1 Candidatus Thorarchaeota archaeon | reverse complement strand
TTCAACCCAGATGAGCCATCCTTGAAGGAGGTACTTATTGGAGGTGTCACATGTTTAAACACAGGACCTGGTTCAGGAAATGTGATTTCTGGCGAATCTTTCGTAATCAAGCCGTATGGAGCTTCAACTGTTGATGAAATGATTGTCCTGTCGCCATCTGGTTTGAAAGTAGCTTTTGGAGAGAATCCTAAGCGTGTCCATGGTTATGAGAAACGCACCCCCTCAACACGTATGGGAGTGGCTGCATTGCTGAGGAAGACATTGGCAAATGCCCGTAGCTACAAAATTACTGCCCAAGCCTATTTGGAGAAAGCAGAAGAAGCAAAAGCTAGAGGGGAAGCACCACCCATCAATCCACCAACAAGAGACATTGGTCTTGAGACCGTCATTAAAGTTCTAAACAAGGAGATCCCTATTCACGCCCATGCTCACAGGGCAGATGACATTGCCACTGTGATTAGGATTGCAAACGAGTTTGACATCAACGTGGTTCTCATTCATTGCACTGAGGGACACAAGATCAAAAAGACGATTGCAGAGTCAAAGTTCCCAGCAGTCATTGGTCCAACGATGTTCTGGACAACCAAACCAGAAACCAGAGAGCGTAGCTTCAGAACTGCAGTGGAACTGAATAAAGCAGGAGTCAAGGTCGCACTCCAGACAGACTCCTTAACACCAATGCTTTATTTCCCACTCCTTCCAATGAATGTCATCAAGGAGGGGATGAGCAGGGAGGACGCCCTCAAGTGTGTCACGATAAATCCTGCTGAGATGCTAAACATAGATAATCGGGTTGGTTCTTTTGAACCTGGAAAAGATGCAGACATCGTCATCTGGTCTGGAGACCCATTTGACTTCTATAGCAAGGTTGAACAGGTGTTTATTGAGGGGAAAAATATACCTTTGAAAAAATGAAGACCTACCATTTCGAAATGATTTCTATGGTTGCCTGCTTCTCTTCAACAGAGAGAGGGTGAATTGGAGGTCTGCAGAGTCCACCTTTCAATCCAACATGATCCATGGCAGCTTTCACAACCGGAACATTATTTGCAGCACCATGACCTTCACGAAGGTCCTCAAGGGGAGTTATCATCTTCTGTATTTTCATGGCTTCTTCGAAATCTCCCTTCTCAAGGGCTCCATACATTCGCTTTGTTACATGAGGCGCGAAATTGCAGAGACCACTTGTGAAGGCTCTTGCACCTGCAAGGAAAAAGAAGGGTGCAAACCTTTCAGCAGTGCCACAAGACCAAACTATCTTGTGTCCAAGTCTGTGAATTGTTCTGGAGAAGTCAACAATGCGACCGAATGCATATTTTACACCAACGAGATTATCATACTTCATAAGTTTCTCGAGCATCTCATCCGTTAGGAGCGGGCCTTTCTTGTACAAGACAACATTTAGATCCTTGGCAGCTTCAAGAATCTCGGTATAGTAACGAAAGAGACCTTCTTCCGAACTAAAGACATGTTGGGGATACATTATCATAATCGCAGGAACACCAAGATTACGAGCAATGCCAAGCTGAGTCAATGCAGTCTTGATTGAAAGACCAACACCAGACATGACAGTTGTTCTTTTGTCAGCAGCCTCGCATGTTGCTTCTAGAACCGTAGACCACTCCTCTTCTGAGAGTGAATAGAATTCTCCGGTGTTCCCATTTGGAATGACCAATGGCACATCATTCTTTGTGAGGAACTTGATATTTGAAAAGATTGCATCGATATCAATCTGCGATAGGTCATCACTGAATGGAGTGACAGTAGTCACTGAATACCCACTCAGAATATCCTTGAATTTCTGGGAATCCATCGAAACACCTCAGGTATCTAGCAGGAAAACGTTCTAACTGAAATATCACTCTATTGCATCTTGTTCTAGATTGATTCTTTCGCTTTTCTTCTGAAAAGAAGATATCTTGGAACCTTCTCCATGTATTCTTTGTAGGAGTCGCCATAATATTCTAAACATTCCTTTTCTTCAGCTCTATCTCCAGCACTATTTAGAATCCGAGATAGGATTAGAACGAGAAATGCTATCCATGATCCTATTGCGATTGAAATACCTGTGAATAGAGTGAATAACGAAACCTGCTGAGGATGCCGAGAGAACCGGTAATGTCCAGTTGTCACTGGTTGTTCCAAGGGTGCCTTTCCGAAGGTATGTACTGATGCTATCAGAGCAGTCAGTCCAATGGCGAAGATTACCACACCAAGTCCAAAATTGATTGTACTTAACTTCAAGGGGGTCAAGACAAAGAGAATTATACAGACTAATGAGAATGTTTTGCCAATAACAAAGGAGATTCTTTGTCCCGTACTCCATTTGGAACGATCGAAGTCTGTCAATCTTGATGTGACATTCCGGGAATAGAACAAGAACATTAGACCCTCGCTTGCGACCAGAATTGCAAATAAGATCCAGCCATTATATAGACCTATTTCAAGTACAGGAAAAAACTCCATCACAAGACTCAATCAGAAATCGCCCGATTTCTTCAGAACTTCAATTGCTAATAAATGTTAGACTATTCTAACTTTTGTATCTAGGGGAAATTGCTAAGCAGGTTGTATTTACTCTCTGGTGAATCAAAATCAATAACAAACTCATCATAGGTGTTTACACATGGATTCCCAGCAGCCACTTTGATTCTGAACTCGATATTCTCAGAATTAAATCCAGAAACCTCAGCAATATAGCTATACACAGTCTCTCCAAGATAGGGGTCCGACCGTGGATCTGGTGAACGATGTCTACAAATTGAGTCAAATCCACGACCCTCACGATGCGTGCTAAGCACCTGTGTCATGTCCATCAGGGATTTCGCTTCAGAGAGGAGCTTTGCGGCATCCTGGCGTCTCTGTTGGCTTGTGATCAGTGGACCACCAGCTTCACGCTCAGCCAGAGATGCACGTTTGAGATTGTCAGCGGTGGGTAAGATAAGATGATGATTTGTTCTTGTGACGATAGTCGAGTCTGTTTCAAGAATTGCTACACCATCACCTATCTCGATTGCTCCAACACATATCGGAGATGCAAGTACAAAGTTGCACCACTGGTATCTATTGCCGCTCTCAATGTCTACTCGCACGAGATTGAATGCATCTTCAATACTTTTAGTTTCTCTGAGAATTCTTTCCAATAGAGCATCATACGCTTTATTTGGGGTTACAAGTACAGTGGTATTGCAACCTGCGAGACCCCACCTGTTGAAACCAAAGGACGCACCACAAGGCTTACCATCTCCGACATTCACCCCCGTGACAAAGAAGACATCGCTCTCGAAGACAATAGAGTCTCTAAAGCCGCCCCAAATCAAGTCCCTGTTCTTTAGGAGGAAATATCGGTCTCCAACAATCTTCGCACCCGCGGTACATCCATCAGGCATGACAACGAGTTCTTGATATATTCATATCAGTCTTCATTGTCTGGATTAGCTGATTCCGGTTGCATTTTGGCCTCTATCTCTGTGGAATGACCATTTCCAACGATTCCGAGGAGTGAGATACCAAGAATCATCGCAATCATATTGAAGATCATATTTACCCAGGATATCGGTTGAACTGCCCCAAACACGAATTGGGCAAATAGACCTCCAATGATAGGACCTGCAAATCCACCAGCATTCTGAGCTCCATAGACAAGTGACATAGCTCTGCCTCGTTCTTCCTTTGTTGTAATATAGGCGGCAAGTGCACTTGTTGCAGTGGATGAGAGTGGGTAGATAGGGAGAGCCCATAAGATAGTGGCTGCGATCGGATCTGTGACTAACGCAAAAGCTGTTGCAAAGAGAGCATACGAGGCAAAGGCCGCGATAAGAACCTTCACAGGACCACGACTGTCCACAATCTTGCCAACATAACCAGTGATCACGACTGCGATAAGAGTAGCACCAGAGTTGGCAAATCCTACATATGCTGTCAATCCTCCCAGTTCATCCACAAGAATAATGGCCATGACATAAGCAACTGAATTCATTCCGATTTGGCTGAGTCCCACAGCACCGATTAGTCTACTCATGCCAGGTATTCGTAGAAGCTCTCTAAGATTTTTATCATACTCTTTCATCCGAGTTTCAAAGGGAACATCTCGAATGAAGACTACACAGCTCGCAGTCGCTACAATTCCTAGTGTTGCTCCGAATAGGAACATAGGACGTAGGCCAATGATGTCTAACAAGAGACCACTGCCCAATGCACCAAAGAACCAACCACCTGATTGTGCAGCAAGAAAGTAGCCCAATCGCTCTCCTTTCTTCTCTGTGTCTGTGGTTAAGTGAGCCTGACCCATGGGGAGGGCTGCAGATGAAAAAATAGCTCCTACGACTCCAATGAAGACAAACTGAAGCACATCATTCACAAAAGTATAGAAAAAGAAGGTTGATGAGTACCCAAGAAATCCAACAATCATGAATGGTTTTCGACGACCAACGCGGTCAGAGATAGTACCCCACAGGTTCGTCGCAATCATCACAACTAATGCAGGTGCAGACCAAGCTAAGGTCAGAA
>JAEORX010000200.1 GCA_016840685.1 Candidatus Thorarchaeota archaeon | reverse complement strand
TCCAGCATCCAGAAGTAACGCATGATGCTTCCAGAGTCGATGCAGGATTGCATATAGCATGTTTAATGCACGTTCTTTAAACCATCCACCTCTGTCCTCAGCATCTATCTGGATCTTGGCAGACTCGATTATCTCGTCGGGTGACTTTGCTCTTCTAGAGTACTTGTTTCCTATATAGTCAGAGTACCCATCCGGCTTTGGATGAGCCTTGAGAAAATCATAGACAGTCTGTCTAGAAATCGATTTTCCTCTTCTGACTCTTTGTATTTCTCTGATTGCTCGAGTTATACCCGACCATTTGCCAGAAGGAGATTGCTTGCACATAGTCCAAATTATCTGGGCCTCTCTATCACTGATGCTTCTGAATCTTCGTGCGGCTTCACTCATTATTATATGCCTTGAGAGTCTAGTGGGTAGTCACAGTATATAATCTATGAGGATACTATCGTGATGATCGATTCTTGTGGAAACGGGATTTACTCTGAGCATTCAAATAGGACGATTTGGCGAGTCCGTTTCTGGGAGTCATACAATAACAACGTTAAATTTCTTCACGTTTGCTCCCGTTCCACCTTTATTCTGAGATGTTTACTTGTTTGAATTCTATTTTGTAGTCTTCTCGTTTTTTTTGAGTTACTAGTTGATTTGGACTGTCAAGGCCGATTCCGGAATACATTGATGCGTGGCTAAGGATGGTCCCAGATACAGAAATGCCTTTGACTCAGGGGTAAGGCGGCTTCATGGGCTCCTTTCTGTAGACTTCATGTTAGATCTCCAGACCACTGCAAATCAGCGGCCTCATTTCTCGCGGGAAGATGACCTTGTCAATGTATTCGAGTCCAGCCGCCACATACGGATTCGCGAACTTCTCACGGTACTCCTTGAGGAGCTCCTCGCGCTTTTTCTCTTTGTCCTTCGCAGCCTCAATCTCGTTGCGAAAGATGATGTTGATGGCTCCATCCGGACCCATCACTGTGATCTCTGCCGTGGGCCAGGCGTGGACGAGGTCTGAATCAATGCGTCTTGATAACATGACGTCGTAGACCCCTCCGTAGCCTGTCCTTGTGATGATGGTGATCTTCGGGACCGTTGCTTCAGCAAATGCATAGAGGATCTTTGTTCCATGGGAGATGATACCACCCCATTCTTGCGCCGTGCCAAGAAGGAAGCCTGAAACATCCATGAAAGGGATAACGGGGATGTTGAAGGCATCACAGAATGGAATGAAGCGAGTATGCAAATCGTTCGTGTTGATATCAGTTGTTTCCAAATGGAAATGTTGACGGCTTGAATTAACAATCAAAAATCAGGGTGGAAATCCCCCTCAATGTCAGCGAATGGTCTGCGGAGAGTAATTATGGGGGTATCAAGACACCTAGCACGAATTTATATTGGAGTGAGTGCACATGAAACTGGCGGACATACGGGCTAGTTTTTCGTTACATGCCCTCAATTACGAAACTCCCCCCCTCCTACCACGATTCCCGTGTGTTCGCTATCTATCTTTCAATCCGCATTCTTTCCCTTTTGTTGCCCATTCTTTCCCCGCCTTACAAACAAAGCATAGCGAGGTATTTTGAAAGCACTAATCCTCCTCCTCCTAACGGATTCCTCCCGAACTTCTCCTCTAAACTCAACCTGAGGTAACTTCTACGCCTTGAGTTCAATGCCCCTGATTGTGATCTCATAGGGAATCACATCCATCGAGTGCATGGTCTCACGCATCTTGACGATACGAAGTCGCCTACCCACAGTCTTGTTCTTTTCATCATAGCCTAACCTGATCACTCCATGAGATGCATAGCGTTCCACACCGACTCCCGCCTGATCCAACTCTGAGGTCAGAATAGTTGTAAGAGAGAGACGAGTAAGGACTGCAGCTAATTGAAGAACACCTTTCCTTCGCTCAGTTCCCTCCATGCCATCAAGGAGGGCTGTGATTGGGTCAATGACTAAGCGCTGAGCGTTTATCACCTGCATAGACTCTGATATCAATCGGAGTACTTCCTCAATACTGAACTTGCCGATTGGTACAGCAAGTTCGAGGCTAGGTTTGAGCCCCAATCGCCCAGAGAATGCGTCAATGATAACGAGTTGCTTAAGATCCATCAATCGTTGAAGGTTCCATCCGAAGGCTGAGGCTTCTTTCATGACATCAGATGGACTCTCATCCAGACAGACAAGAATTGCTGGCTCAGGGTCCTTTGGATTCTCTAGAATTCCAGCAATGAGAAAATGCAATGATAGTATGGTCTTCCCAGTCCCTGGAAGTCCCTCAACAAGGATGGTCCGTCCTCTTGGCAGTCCCCCCAGTAGCATCTCATTCAATGCTTTGATCCCAGTACTACATCTATCAGGCTGTTTCAATAATCTCACCTTCCATCGTGATAGTTGGATGCTTGAGTAAATGCCACCTGTGCTTGAACTTACCATTGTCTGATTCTCTTATGATGTCCACGTAGACAGCAGAGATATACTTCAACATTGCAAGACCTCGGTCAGAATGGACTCCTTTTGCTACAAATGCTAAGAATCGAACCTTAGAGAAGTCCTTAGCAACGATACGTAGACATCGACTGATCGCATCATCTGCAACTCCTTGGGCTATCATATCCGAAGGAGACCACCACAACCACCAATCAGCTTTGATAGACTCACCTAGTTTTCCTAAGCGATTGAGAACTCCCTCTACATCAGCAGGATTTTCCAGAACGTTTTCACTATCCTGATCACTCACACGTTGGCGTAGTGCAATCCGAGCAGTCGGCTCATGTCGAGTGGCATCAATGAGCGTTGAATTTTTCATATTGTCTAAAGGCTTGGAGTGGATTATGACCCGAGATTCTTCCCCGATGCCATCATGTATTTGCTTTAGCACGGTATATTCTGCCTCAATTGGAAAACTGATGATAGTCAGACCCTTATTCCCAAACCATTTGTTCAATGGTATTGTAGTAATCTTCAGCCCCTCCTTCCTGTTTCTGTAGAATTGAGAGATCTAGAATCATCGATTGTAGAGGATTGATGATACATAGGGATACCATGAGCTTGTTCCAGAAGATGAGATATGACAGCCTCCCTTGCCATATTTTGCTTTCGAGATATGTTGATTTTCAATGTATCAATATCTGTCGTCATTGTAATGCAGCTTACTTGCAACTTGCTCTGATTTTTTTGTACGTAGATTGATAGAGGGGTGTGCCCAACACCTGTCTTGAGAAAATCTATGAGTCCAGCGATGGTGGAATCCAACTCAGTTTGAAACTGGTAGAGCTTAGAATCAACAAGTACTTGGATTAGATACGGTCTTCCAAATACTGAAGGAATAATTTGGGGAGTATATCCCACCACAATTCCTTCCTCTTCCAATTTTCTGGTACGGTATAGAGCTGTAGATTTGGGAATATCCAATGCACGGCCTAATCCTGCTGGATGGCTTTTTACGCAGTTTCGTAGAGCAAGGAGCGTATCTGTCCAATCGCCAATATTCTTCTTTCGCTGACTCAATTTTGGCCCTCCATATTGTCCATCGTTCAATTATATATAAACTCAATTGTCCAATGGACAGCTGGATTTGCCCATTGTACGAAAATGTCTGGGCTAATGATTAAGTAAACTAAATGCAGGTTATTTCCTGTGATTGAAAAATGCCAATTGATATCGTGAAATTCTTACTAGGTCCAGCAGACATCCTCACACAGGGTCTGGTGGGTCTGATTCTGGGACTGGGAATGAATGCACTACAGATCTGGCTCATGTATGAGATTGTGACCATCATTCCTCCAAGATCAAAGAACCTGATTGACGCCATTGATATGGAGCTCAGTCAGGTACAATACTTTAGTGGACTGAAGTATCGAGTCTACTCTGCGGTCTTTCAGCTGTTCTTACCACTTGTGCTGATCTGCATCTGCTACCTCTCATTCTGCCTGCTGACAAACACTGTGACAACCCTGTTCTAGAATGAGTGGAGGTGTCAGGACTGAGAATACGATTGACTATCCTACTTGTCCTCCTCATTCTCGCATCAGCACCAACCCAATCAAACGCTGAAGAGATCCCATGTGTCATCATGGCTAAGGCAGGAGAATGGTACAATATTGGACTGAGCGGAATATCTGATAATTCGGAAACTATGATATCTATCAGTTTTGACCACGAACAACCCATAGCTGATAGACTGGAGGTTCGAGGGTCTGCGTATACTGAGAATGACTTCTTCACACACTCAATCTATTACGTCAGGAACGGTTCAACGGTCCTTTGCACAGTCAACTACAAGGGTCTGGATAGCGTTTTGTTGGGAGAAGAACGGGCAAGACTTGAGATAACTAGTGATACCTATCAAGTACATCTTGTCGGAATTCAGGTCGAAGAGATTTCTACGGAATTCGATATTCCTCCGTCCTTTCAGATTGTGTTGGCTCTCTGTGGTCTTGTGCCATTCTTTCTCCTCATACCGGACGCAATCAATGAACTACAGTCGCAACTGGATGCTGATGTGGCATCCATGGGCGTCTATGGGAGGATACTGGGTCTATTGCTGCCTCTTCTCTCCATCGCATTGACTGTCTTATTTCTGGGGGGTCTGAATGTCTTCTAGAAGGCAAAGGGTGAAGCAGTACTATGC
>JAEORX010000199.1 GCA_016840685.1 Candidatus Thorarchaeota archaeon | reverse complement strand
GACTTGTTTCGAGAATTCTCCCCTTCACGAATGTTGTCGATGGCAATGTCATAGACATTCCCATCTCCCGTGTGATTGATGTCAAGAGCATCTTTAGTGATATCAAGCGTGAGTACTCGATGGTCTATGACCGGCACATTGTTGACTCAGAGTTCACCAAAAACCTGGCTGGCCGGTCTAGAAGAATTGGCTACTCCGATATTGACACCTTCTTCAGTAGTATCAAAGATGCACTCTCCAGAACAAGAAGGCAGAGCTATATCTACTCATATTGGCCAACTCTTGACAGTGTAAGTCACTTTCTAGGGTGTGAGAGTCCTGAGGCAATAGAGCATCTCCATGAGTTCGATACGAAGCTGGCATCATTCATAGACTCGATAAATGACTCTGACACTACACTGGTCATCACAGCTGACCATGGGTTCAATGATGTCCCTCTCGAGAATGTTCTCTATACAAGAGATCACCCCGGACTTATGGATTGCCTGAACCTGCCAGTGTGTGGCGATACTCGGACCGGTTTCTGTTATGTACGCCCATCAAGTGTGAATGAGTTTGAGAGGTATGTTGAGGAAGAACTAGACGAAATCTGTGAATTTCATAAGAGTGCAGATTTGATACAAGATGGCTGGTTTGGTCTCGCTGAACCACACCCGCTCCTGTCTGAACGCGTAGGCGACTACACACTCCTCTTCAATGAGGGTTTCGCACTCTTAAACTGCTTTCCAGGCCTCGAACCCCCTGAGATGCGTGGGCATCATGGAGGTGTAAGTTCAGACGAGATGTTGGTCCCTCTGATAGTCATTGATCTCTGACACGCAGATATGGCAATGTTAAGGAGATTTCCTCAATTCCTTGCTATATTCGTATTTGATCCAAAACTGGGTCAAACACAAATACCTCTGTGAACTATGCAAAAGATAGAACTGGAGTGGTTTCCATGATCTCAGTGGAAGATATCAGACAGGCCCGTGAACGAATTAAGCATCACATCAAGAAGACCCCCCTACGCAAATCGAAGTTTCTTAGCAACCTGATTGAGGGGGAAGTATTTCTGAAACTCGAGAGCGAACAGGTTACTGGTTCATTCAAGGTGAGAGGGGCTCTGAATAGACTGATGACTCTCTCGGAGGAAGAAGCTTCGAGAGGAATTATCACAGCCTCAACTGGAAACCATGGTTTAGGCATTGCCTTCGCTGCAAAGCAGCTTGGTATCTCTGCAAAGATTGTCTATCCAACAGATGCTTCAGTTGTGAAGTTAAAGAAGATGAAAGATGCTGGTGTCGAGGTCGTCCAGGAAGTGGGTTATGCTGAGATTGAGTCTTATGCCAGACGACTTGCTGATGAACAGGGTCTGACCTATGTCAGTCCGTATAATGACTCTATGATTGTCGCCGGGGCAGGGACTACAGGGCTAGAGATTCTAGAACAACACGAAGCTATTCAAGCTGTGATTGTTCCTATTGGTGGCGGGGGTCTCATCTCAGGTATTGTTTCTGCAGTCAAAAGGCTGAGTCCACAAACAGAGATGATTGGGGTACAGTCTGAAGCCTCGCCCGAAGTCTATGAGTCGTGGAGAGCCGGTCACTGGGTCCATGCTGAAGAGTCGGATTCACTGGCGCAGGGTCTCATGGGGGGAGTTGAGCCTGACGCAATCACACTTGACTTAATTCAAGAGCTCCTAGACCGAATCGTGTTGGTGAAAGAGAAAGCAATTCTAATGGCTATCCGAATCCTCTACGAGGAAGAGAAGCTTCTCATCGAAGGAGCTGGTGCAGCTTCCACTGCGGTACTGCTAGAAAATGCATTGGAATTCATAGGAAAACGGCTAGTCCTTGTTGTCAGCGGAGGGAACATCAGCGAAGATGAGATCGTCTCCCTTCTCTCTTGAGATTTTGATCTACCTATGTGAGCCTTCCTCAGCTATTCTAATTGTCGCAGAGATCCGGGACATCAGTTGACTCTCATTTGGAATCATTCCCACAAATGAAAGCCTATTATTGATGGATAATATGGGTGCAGATGCGCCAATGAATAAAGAGAATGCATGGTCATCTAACACAGCCTTCTGACCACTCCCACGAAGAGCAGCGTTCAGCCATTCCTTAGCATCTTCAAGTTTTTCCTTGTTGTCATACCCAGCCCATCTGATACATATGCTCTCGCCAAACCTTACCTGCGCCTGTTCTAGCAGTTGACTTATTTTTGCCATCGGGTCATCAGAGGTTAGTTTGACAACCACAGTATCCACTTCAGGCACTGTTGCTGTGACACTTGGTGTTGAAGTGTCTCCACATGCATCTTCATCCTGAACAACTGGGTCTGCCTCAACAATGCCAATTCCCGACATCGGAGGAAAGACAGTGATCGTGACCTTCTCTATGCACTCGTCATCCTTCATAGTCAACTGCATAGGCTCTTTTGGCTATATTTGTATGGTTCTCTAATTTCTGCAATGCTATAATCACAAGCTTATCTTACTATCATTTCTTCGTTATGTTCATCCATGACGTCACTTCCAACCTTCTTTGTCATGTATCTGGTCATTTCTTCTAGAACAGCATCAAATATACACCAAAAGCAGCCAACAGAAGTGCAATCAATAGGATAGGTAGTGATAGTGTGTCTTTTTCCACTCGCGCATCTTTACCCAACTCAGTCCGAAGCGAGGTAATCTGATTCTCTAATTTCTTATCATCTATCCGACTCGACATGACTGTTGCAAGAAGCATTGCTACAGTGATTAGTCCCACACTAGATGATATTCTATCAATCTCGGACTCTAGCAAAGACACCTCAGTCATTTTCGCATTTATCTCACTCTGTAGTGATTGTACCTGACTGAGAAGGAAGAACTCAGAGAAGAACTCAACTCCTGCTGACTCTATGATGAAAGTTTCTGCACCCGTTTCCGGATCGTTTGGACGAAGCCCCTCTGGGAGAGCTTGAATTGAATCATAGGCAAAGAATGAACCGTAATACTGCTCGGGTGTCATGACAGTTACGGGTGAACCATGCTGAATTTGGAAAGATTGCCACATCTGTTCTGAAATGAAGAAATCGTATCCTTCGTTGTCTTCTTGTGCAATGTAATAGGTGTCACTTGTCTGATTGAAGTGACGGTAGAGATGAAGTATCAAGAGGTCGTTCTGATATCCCTGTAGCTGGATTATGGTGTCTACTGTCTTTCTGACATAGAGATTCCTTTCCTCGATACTGAAACTATCATTTAATAGCTCGAACTCAGCATCTAATAGATAAAGCTCCGAAAGTAGGTCACCATATTCTCTGACTCTGGTTACATCACGGTTCAAAATGTAGTATGCCCAGCTCTCCATCCGTTCCAAATCATCTTTTAATATCTGTACAGTTCCTTTCTCTTGAAGAACTAGTGTTGTATAGTTGTCTTGTAGACTCCCGGTCATGAACGCCATTGCTGAAATTACTAAAACAACAAGCGTAGCCACTAGTTGTGATTTATCCATTTACTCATCACCTCATGGTCAAATATTATGACCATAATCAACTGGTAGAACTAGAATTTGTGGAGACTGATTTCGTGCAAACGCTAAGAACTACTTGTAATCTACATAATCAATATTCTACGTCCCATATCTCGTGTTTCTCTGCATACTCGCGTGCATCTCGAATGCTATCAAAGTATTCCAGTATTTCATAGGTGAAGTACTGCTGGTCTTCTCTCTCCAGCTCAATAATGGGTCTTGGCTTCTCACTGGCTTCCTTATAGATTCGAATCAGACAGAGTCTTTTCTGTCTCTCTATGTCTATGACTCGGATGATGTCCTCATACTCTCCTGAATCACTGGTCATGACGGAAGTGTCGCATTTTCATATCTAATAATATTCGTTGGATGTTTATATTGTCAAATTTCGTCAAATCAAGGCTACAAAAGATCCTTTTAGTGTACAACACAAAATAGGTGTTGTTTCACAAACCCACAACTTCACTTCTCATAATCTTCCCACTCATCTTCAGCTATCATATCCTTCCAAAACTGCGTTAGACTGCTCTTCGTTTCTTCAAATGATTCAGGTTGTAGCTTTGTGGCGATGAGTGCCAGACTTCTTATGAAATCGAAAATTGCATACTCGTCTTTACTGGCAAGCCATTTTTCGTCTTCCAGTATTTCATCCTCAATGTACAGGGACTCGGATTGATCGAGTTTTGCTAGGATTCTTACTACATCACTTCTCAGGAGTTTTAACATCTGGTCTAAAGATTGGACTTCAGAATTAGTCTTCACTAACATATTGTTCGTCTTCTTTGGTTCTTAGTTTTTGATTCCTGTTTTGTGAGTTCTTTCTCACACCGAACGGAACTTACAGACACATCACCCAAAACTCAAATCAGTCACTTCGTAAGACCAATGAAAGGAGAATCGTTGTTCGCAAAACATTCTGAACAGAGGAGAGAACAGCGTTGGTCTTATTCATGACTTACTCATAACTAATGGGTCATTGGTTTCAGGTGGTGTCTGTGTTCCATATAGTTCCAATGACGGTATGATTATAAAGGTATCTAAAAAATTAAACAATTGTTATATAAATATTCATTGCTACAAACGAACAAGTTGCCATGAATGAGAGAGTAATGCATCTTCATTGTCAGCCGAAGCTGTCAAGTA
>JAEORX010000002.1 GCA_016840685.1 Candidatus Thorarchaeota archaeon | reverse complement strand
CCGTTGTATGAGAAGGATATGTTTCGAGCTTCGAGCATGTTGTCCGCCTAGAAGATTTGAAGCGTGATGACCTGTCGGACCCAGAGCGAGCCATCATATTCGGCAGCGATTAGCCACAGACCATCATCATTGTTTGTCAGCAGCAGTCGGTTATCAATCATCACATCATTGAGATCGAAGGTCACCTGGTACCCATCCCTAGCCATCACTCTGAGGCTGGTTGCCTCAGGGAGTGGGTCCGCTTGTTGTATTATATTGTTAAGAAGTACACCAGTATAGTTTGCAGGAGGTAGATGAGTATATGCACCAATCAACTCAGCCTCGATTGTTATAGTTATACCAGAGTAGGATTCAATGTTGAACGTATAGGGATTCTCTACAAGACCAACCACACTGCAAGAATATGGGTCTGCTATGATGGGCCTGACGAATCCAACATAGTATGTCACACCTATGACCATGAATAAAATCAAAGCAATTGCTGGGATGTTTCGTCTATAGAATTCCGATTTCTTTCCAGTTTCTGACGGTTTTGTACGAATACTAGGGAACCTGTCTTGTATTACACCAGTATCGTTGAGAAACTCCAGTGTTTCCCAAGCAAAGAACCCTGCAAATATCACACCTGAACAGAACGAAAGAAGAGAGATTACTAGTATGTAGATGTCTGGGGCACCTGCAAAATAGAACAGCTGGAACACAATAACATTTGATGCCGATGAAACTCCGGCGCAGAGCCACCACACCACTCTGGCGTTACTTTTCGAGTCGTTCCTGTTACGTGTGATCACACCTGCAATATCGATTACTATACCCTGAACAAGAGAAACTATCACAATCACAATCCCATGGGTGCTTCCAGTGAACATCTCAACAAGTCCCTTCAGGAGACCCCCCATGGTTCCAACGCCATTCTTCGGGACTAAGACTCGAATGAGGACAAGCCAGAAGACATGAAGCCCAGCCATGAACTGACCAGCTCCAAAGGGCACTCCAAGGGCGAGATTGACTAGGTTGCCCAGATAACCAATGAAAGTACTAAGAGATCCTCCTAGTGCGCTGAGAATTGCGATTATCACTATCTGTTGAGTGATGATGGGGCCGGAGGACTCACTCATCCTGTTATCACCTCGATGAAAGACACAAACCGGACCCATCTAGCCCCTGCAGAGAGATATACTTGGCACCCCATTCCAGGGTCAGAGGTGGCTAGGCAGTCTTCGTTGCTGTAAGCCTCATCAGCAGGAAGCATCACCAATCGCATGCCATCGGTCCAGTCCAGCACCTCTGTCCCATTTAGACTGAAAGCCAGAATCATGTCACCTTGTAAATCGAACCAAGACGCATTTGGATACACATTCCCGTATGAGAAGTCCTGAGAATAGCCATCAAAAGACACAACACGGACAATGTCAGAAACATCCATACCTCCCACCAGCTGAATAA
This sequence comes from Candidatus Thorarchaeota archaeon, assembly GCA_016840685.1. GTDB lineage: Archaea > Asgardarchaeota > Thorarchaeia > Thorarchaeales > Thorarchaeaceae > SMTZ1-45. Next base: position 93,779 of record JAEORX010000002.1, on the reverse strand, counting down.
GGTCTGACACCTTTACGCCCTGGTATATTCCATATCCACGCCAGTTGTCTAATTGGTTCTCAAAGGAACTCCACCCCATTGTAGTGTTCATACCCATCAGGTCAGTAAGCGACAAGGTCACATCCTCATCCAATCCGCGGATTACCACTCTGTCACGATCTATGCTTGGAGAAGGTAGACGCACGGGTGAGATTTCGACTCCGGTTTCTGTGACTGTGACATTCACAAAGTGGTAGATACCACCCTCCTCCTCACTGGCATAGAGGCTTGCCCCAGCACCCCCGGTTATCACATATCGTACACCGTTTCTCATACTCTCGTTGTACATGTGGATGTGTCCAGTGAATACAGTGTTGACACTCTGGGTTTCGAACAGGACTAAGAGCCTTCCTGCTGTTGTGGCATTGAGCATCCCATGATCCTGATCAGGTCGTGGGTCGAATGGTGGCATGTGTGTGAAGACAAACTTGATATCAGCATCAGACTGTGAAAGGTCTTCCTCGAGCCAATTGATTTCTGTTTCAGAAACATCTCCGGATGAGGTGTTGAAGACTGTGAAGTGTGCAGGTCCGAAGTCAAAAGAGTAAGTGGAAATACCAAAGTGTTGTAGATATCTTTCGGCACCGCCACTTCGGATATCATGGTTGCCTATTGTCGTGTAGACTGGTACCGTGAACGTTTCTAGAGCAGTGATTACTTCATCATATTGATTGGGTTGTCCAAATGGTGTGAGATCTCCACAGTGGAACACGAAATCAGGTCCCTCTAGGTTAGCAATCTCAGCAATCTCTAGTAAACCATCCTGATACCCTTGAGAGTCGCCAAAGACATAGAAATTGAGTACAGATTCATCAGGTCCAATTGGCTGATATAAACCAATGAACGACACACCAGTCATCACAATGATAATTGCAATGAGTAGTGCATACCATTTCTGTTCCATCGCAACACCCGATATGCTTGACTGTATACTTCGATACTCTACGTAATCACGTTAAGAACCTTAGGGAACCAGATTATCATGTGTGTCATTCAAGGGGAATCCCATTCTCACGAACACTCTCTGAGAGTGACATGATTCTGTCATCTTTACGCCAGATTGCGGTTTGTTTGAGGGTGTCAGCCACGGTTTTGTTGAACGCTGTTTCTATTTCTGGGGTCTTTTTCTCGCCAATGAGAGTCAGATATGTTTCAAGAAGAGTCCAGCACATCCTTCGTTTTCTGATATCGAAGATAGGGTTTGTGTCTAGGAGACTTGCTGCTATACCACCCATATCTAGAATCCAAGGTCCTGGACGTGTTTCTTCGTAGTCCACCCCATAGATTCGACCATTCTGATGAATGAAGTTACGAAGTCGCGGATCCCCCTTGATCATTCCATGGACACTATGAAATTTATGATACCACTGAGCCAATAGTTCAATGAGCGAAGTATTAAATGTTTGATTCAAGATGTCAACGAGTGGCTCTCCTGGGATGAAATCCATGAGGATCACACCAGCTCTAGCATCAATCACCCTAGGAACAGTTATTGAATTCTCCCAGCTAGACTTCAGCATTTGAAGCTCGATATCGAATCTATCTACCACGAACATCTTCGCAACAAGATCAAATGATGGGGTTTTGTTATGTGACATCTTGAGATGAACCACTATGTTCTTCCTACTCTTTAGTCGCTCCATTGACACTAGCGAAACTTGAAGGCCATAATTCTTAACCAGAATCTCCTCTAACACGGTGATTCTTTCCGGGTTCAGTGAAGTGTCATCAACACCAACAGGGTATGTCACAAACCACTTTGAGATGTCCATGTTACTTACCAGACAGCACTTCGACGCTATTAGCATACCGCCACGACCAATCAGGTTTTAACGTGCTGTGAGAAGTGATTACTGAGCTTCGATGACTGGTAGAACATGTCCCACAGAGAGAAACAAGGACAAATGCGGGTGCACATACCCTGGTTGCTCGAGAAAGGGATATTGCTGTGATTGCATTGACTATCACTGGAAACATCGCGAACTTCCAGGATGCCTGTTCCCTCCAGAAGCTGAAAGGACCTTTGATAGGTCTCTAGAGTACTTTTTGGATGTCTGGAGCAAGAAACTTGGTAGGAAGTAGCGCTTTTGGACGATAGATTTAGTACAGTATTTGTCAAGGTATCAGTGGGTAGGTCTATTTGAAACAGTGGCTCAAGGGACTATTGCTAATGGTCAGCTGTTTTATTGTCTGGAATTTAGCCACAGCATTCCGATTTTGGTATGTACTTGATATTCATCCTGAGCTTGGAATTGGAGAACCGATATGGGTGATTGATTCAATTGGTTTCATGATAATTTCGGTTCCCCTAGGGATTGGGTTCTTCATTGGGTTTCTAGCAATGTTTGGTGACATATTGAAAAATGAACAATAGATGGCGGGCGCGCCAGGATTTGAACCTGGGATACCCAGCTCCGAAGGCTGGTGCCTTATCCAAACTAGACTACGCGCCCCAGAGAGCATCTGATTTGTTTGGCTCTTAAGGACTTCCATACTGGTTCAGATAATAGGAATTCCTATTCATCTACTTCAATGATTTTGGCATCGGGAGAAATTTTTAGCCCAGGGCAGCTGAAACCCTTCCTCACAACGATTGACCTAGATGGATTATCATCAAGATTAATCTCATACATTTCATTGCAATTTCGAAGTGGGCGTAAGTTTATCATCTTGAGTAGATTCTCGCTGAGATCCAAGCCTTGAATATTACCGAGAGTTTCAAGTGGTGAGAGATCAATAGATTGAATCATTGTCTTGTTGAGAACAAGGGAGAACAGATTTTCGCAAGATGAAAGAGGTGTCAAATCCACAGACTTGAGCGGATTTTGACCTATATTTAACGTCTTTAAGTTGGAACATGAGGCAAGAGGGCTCAAATCGATGTTCTCAAGTTTGTTTCTATTTATGGTGAGGAGCTCTAATTTGGCACAGGAAGAAAGGGGAGAGAGGTCCAATTTCGTCAGGTTGTTGAACGATACTGATAGCTGTTCAAGGTGGTTCAATTTGTGTAGAGTATCTAGATTGATTGATTTTAATGCACACCCAGTCATTCGAAGAACCTTAAGGTTCTTACAGTTTGAAAGAGGTTGTAGGTCGAGTATTTTTAGAGGATTATAAGAAACTGAAAAGTGTTCCAAACGTGAGAGGGAACTTAGGGGAGTGAGATTCACTGAGGTTATGTCCATTTTCCTGAGTGATATGCTTGTAGAATCGTTGCTGACTGATTTATGGATGAAAGACCCGTCTGTTAGCTGACATGTGAGCGTGACATCGGTCAGCATCTGTATCCCCTCTCAGAGTGATTCTAATCATTTTCGAAGAGCTTTCGCATCTTCTCTTCTGTGGGATTCCTAACGATTCCTCTGTCTGTTATTATTGCATCCAGTAACTCCGGAGGAGTCATGTCAAACGCTGGATTATACACCTTAGCATCAGGGACTGTGACATATGTACCATTGATTATACGAATCTCATCAGGGTTTCGTTCCTCGATGATTACATCCTCTGGATTTGTGATCATATCGATTGTTGATGTTGGAGCCACAGAGTAAAAGGGAATCCTGTGGTATTTTGCTGTGATTGCCATAGTATAAGTTCCAATCTTGTTAATCACATGACCTGTTCGTAGAATCCTATCAGCTCCAACCACACAACAATCAACCTTTCCTTCGCGAAATACTGTGCCAATCATTCCATCAGTTATCAGAGTTGTGTCAATGCCATCTTCCATGAATTCAAACACTGTTATACGTGCACCCTGTTGTCTCGGTCTGGTTTCAGCAGAATATACCTTGATGTTGCCATCATATTTTTCATGAGCAACTCTGACGACGGCACCTACAGTGCCAAGATGAACAGTCGCCAGAGACCCTGCATTACAAATAGTCTGTATTGTATATCCAGATTTGATGAGTTCAAGTGCATTTTCACCCATTTTTCTACTCATCCGAACATCCTCTTCAGCAATCTCTTTCGCCTCTTCAATTAGTTTCTGTGTAATGTCGTCAACACTTCCCTCTGTGTTCTTGGCAATCTCTAGCATCCGATTTGTTGCCCAAGTCAGATTGACTGCTGTTGGTCGTGTATTCAGTGTGACTGCAGCCTTCTCAAGATACTCTATAAGTTCTCCAATTGTACGAGCTTTGCTCTCAATTGCAGCTAGTGCCATGCCCATCCCTGCAGCTGCTCCTATCGCAGGAGCTCCACGAATCTCCATTATCTCAATTGATTCTGCAATACGTTCATGACTTTTTGTTGTGATGAACTCCAAAGTCAATGGAAGTTTGGTCTGATCTACAAGACGCACTGCTGATGTGTCATCTAACCATTCAATTGTACGAAACATCTCAATCAACCTCTCAGGTGTTCTTTCAGTACGTGTTCCAGGATTCTGATGATCTTCTCAACAACCTCTTGAATCTCTGGTGTCAGTCCCTCACCGAACTGTATACTTTTCGGCTGAATCCCAATCAACACCGTTTTACCACCGGTTTCCTGTTCTAAGTACATCATCAGAAAGGAGAGTGGCATGCTGTGTGTGCTGATAGTGATACCACCAATGCGATCTTTAGTGACAAACTCGATGTGTCCGGGTGGTTTCATCATATCAGCTGCATCAACCATTATCACCCTTTCAGCGCCAAATTCTGCTAAATTCCGTGCAAATCCCTCGGGAACTGAACCCACATTCTCAATCAATATTCTTGGGTCATCTATGCTGAGTTTTTCTATGATGTAGGGTCCAAGTCCGTCATCTGAACGTAGGTCATTACCAATGCCAAGGATTGCAATTTTCTTGGCACCGGTGATGAATTCTCTTAGCTCATCCTCGAATTTGTCATTTATCACAACGTAGGCTTTTACTGAGTGGGCTATAGTTCTTGTGGCATGCCGAAGGGTTTTTCTCAATATCAACAAGGCTAGACCCAGCAGGCGAGATAAAATTGACAGGTGATAATGATAGCTTCCCTGATCCAGATGTAATAGAAGAAGAGGATGAATTCGAGCTTGAGGAGGAGGCTATAGAAGAACCTGCAGAGGCGGTCTATGAAAATGGAAAAGGATACGTTGCTAGTGAGGATGCTGATCGAATCTCACAGCAGGGATTCTATGGTAATCGAACTGATGGTAATAGACTTGAATTAGAACCAGTGGAACTCTTGCATCTTATTGAACGAAAAAGATTGATTGTAAAAAGATCTGATGGAGAGATTATTGGACCAGACACTATTGTAAAGGAACTGCTTGATGAGAACCCTGATTTGTGGACCAGCTATCTTGTGTTTAGAGACCTGAGAAGTAGAGGCTATGCAGTACGTCAAGGATTCGGTGGGGGGATTGGTTTTCGAGTATATGCTAGGGGAGATCGACCAGGTGTAGCGAGTGCCACTCAGTTGGTGTATGTTCTGAAAGAGGGCGTACCCATATCTCTAAGTGACTTGGATATGGTCACAAGGACAGCCGCTGGTTCACGGAAGAAACTTGTTTTTGCTCTTGTGGATCAAAATGGCGAGGTCAACTTCTATCGGGTCGCTCAAGCTACTCTTAGAAACCATGGAAGTGATGACAATGGCGGATTATGAGAACAATGAAGAAATTCTTACTCTGAAAGCATTCTTCGATGAACATACCATGAGTGTCCATCTTGTAGAAAATAACCCACCTCGTGCCAAGAGAGGAGAACCTGGAAACTGGGAGTTGGTGAAGCTCTCCGACCGCCTTCTTACCTATGATGAGTTGGATGTTCTTGCCGAAGCAATTCTTGAAACAGCCGAGAACGACAAAAACTCATTCATTGAGATAGAGGAGGAAGGTGCAGCAGTGGTCCAGCTAAGAAACCTCAGGATTGCAATCGCTAGACGTCCTTTTGCCGACAAGATGGAGATTTCTGCAATAAGACCGATTGTGAAGCTGGACCTTGATGACTATGAACTCAGCTCGAAATTAATGAATAGATTGGAGGCTAGGGCAGAAGGAATACTTGTGTCTGGATCCCCTGGCTCGGGAAAGAGTACATTCGCAGCAGCGCTGGCTGAGTTCTATGGTCGAAAGGGGAATGTTGTAAAGACCCTTGAACAACCGAGAGACCTCCAAGTAGAGGAGTCGATAGTTCAGTATTCGCCTCTTGATGGGAGCATGGAGAAGGCTGCGGATATTCTACTTCTAGTTCGCCCGGATTTTGTGATTTATGATGAACTCCGCAAGAACTCAGATTTTCAGGCATATTCAGATCTTCGCTCAGCTGGTGTTGGAATGGTTGGTGTTGTGCATGCAGGTTCAGCTATTGATGCACTTCAAAGACTGCTTCTTGGTGGACGTGTAGAACTGGGGCAGGTACCAAGTACTGTTGACACAATAGTCCACATAGAAGACGGTCGTGTTGCAAAGGTTTCTGCTCTATCATTGAAGGTGAAACTCCCAACCGGGATGGGAGGTACACAGAGAGACTTGGCGCGACCAGTCGTTGAGGTTCGTGACTTTGAGCGAGGAATATTGGAGTATGAGATGTTCACCTTTGGTGGGGAGAAGGTTGTTGTTCCAGTACGAGGCGCAGTTACACATCTTGGTGGTGAAGCAGAAAGACGTCCAGTGGGAAGGGGAATCCCTGGTGAAACTGTACCTGTGTCTGTAAGCTACAGTAAGAAAAAAGTCACAATATATACAGGTAGAAAATATTCCAAGCAGAGGATTGAGATATTTGCAGATGATTTGTATCTATTCACAACGGTGGTCGGACGAAATGGTGAAAGCTCAATCCGGATAAAGACAAGACAAGGAAGTATACTTGTTGATGCTATGGAAGAAGGAGCCAATATCACTGCGAAAATTGCAGAATAAATACGCTGATGCTCTTTAAAGACGAGTCAAATCCTACGATTTGCAACCATCTCAACATACCCACACTGAGGACATCTATGTCCATCAATTTGATAGGCTATATAATGATAGGGATCATTCTTTGCAGGCTGTTTGATTTTTGTTCGTAAATCAGTGCTTGATAAACGAAAATTGCCAACTCCATGAAGTAGTGTTCCAGACTCCATATCGATATCTTCACATTTGGGACATTTTACCATAATATCAACCTCACATAATCATCAACCTGTAACAAGAGATTGTTTTGCCAAGACACTTTATTGCAAAAGCTTTAACAACTGACAGCTCACACGCTCAAAACTAAGGGCCCGTGGCCTAGCCTGGACCTTTGAGATTTCATCTCGATGGAGGTCTATAGGGCACTAGCCTCCTAGCGACAAGTCATTCTGTCTGGAGATAGTTAGTAATCCCCGGTTCAAATCCGGGCGGGCCCGCCACCTCTTATTGTCAATCCGTAATATCCAAATCCTACCATGCTACTGTCAATTTTGGAGACAATATTGGATGAATGAGGAGGATCACCCGCCCCCTAAATTCCTGCCTGGGTTGGAATTGAGTGAAGTGTTCTTTAGGGAGGCTGTGAAACCCATCATAGACAAGCATTTCCCGGAACTCATTTATTCAGCAGCTAGAATAGGACATGGATCTGATGTCTTGGGTTATGACACACCACAGTCGATGGACCATGATTGGGGTCCAAAGCTGCAGATTTTTTTGGAAGATGCTGACTATGGTTCTATTAAGGAGCAGCTCGATGAAGTGCTTCATCAAGACTTGCCATATGAGATACGCGGGTTTCCCACTAACTTTGCCCTTAACGATGATGGGACTACACGTATGAGTCTTATTGATGATGGGCCTGTCAATCACGGGGTCATGATTAATACAGTCAGTGCTTTCTTTATCGAATACCTTGGTTTCAATCCTACAGAAGAATTGCGTATCATAGATTGGTTGGTACTACCACAACAGATGCTCCTCAGTATAGCAAACGGACGAGTTTTTCATGATGGTTTGGGAAAACTGGAACCTATAGTTGCTAAACTGGAGTATTATCCACGCGATTTGTGGTTGTATCTTCTATCAAACCAGTGGGAACGGATAGCTCAAGAAGAGGCGTTCATGGGTCGATGTGGTCAAGTAGGAGATGAGCTCGGTTCACGTATTATAGCAACGCGATTAATTCGCAATATCATGATGCTCTGTTTCTTGATGGAAAGAAAATACGCACCTTACATCAAGTGGTTTGGTACGGCTTTTTCCAAGCTTAGAAATGCGGCAAATCTCACATCATTGTTCATGCAAATCATGGACGCTGATACTTGGCAACAGCGGCAAGAGTACTTGACAAGAGCATATGAGTATATGGCTAAGATGCACAATGAGTTAGGAATCACAGAGTCCTTGACCACAAGAGTTACTCAGTTCTATAATCGACCTTTCATGATAATTCGTGGAAGCAGTTTTGCGGACGCCATTCATGCAGAGATTAAAGATGAAGAGGTGAAACAATTACCGAAGCATCTTGGTGGGGTTGATCAGTATGTTGACTCAACTGAAGTTTTAGCTTATAGCATAAGGTTTCGTAAGTTTTGGTCGATGTATTAATGAAAGCTATTTGCTAATGACATAAACTCCATCTTCTTTCCCAACGTGGACCTCGTCTGCCATTGCAATGAACAGACCAGTTTCAACAACTCCTGGAATCATCTTTAGGTCGATTGCAATCTTTGCGGGATTTTCTATTGGTCTAGGAAACTTGAGGTCTATTATGAAATTCCCATTGTCAGTCACAACAGGCCCCATCTTTTTCTCAGCTTGACGTATAATGGGCTCAATATTCATACCCTTGATTTTTCTCTTCACAAAACCAATAGAGAATGGCAATACTTCTATCGGAATCAAAAATCTGGATGCTAGTTTCTCCACAAGCTTCGACTCATCCACGATTATTATCAACTTCTTGGAGGCAGCAGCCACAATTTTTTCTTGGAAAAGAGCACCACCACCACCCTTGGTCAGGTTGAGATCTCGGTCAACCTCATCAGCACCATCAACAGTTAGTAGAAGTTCAGGATTAATGTCGAGGTTCGTTAGAGGAATATTATGTTCTATGGCTAGCTGGTAGGCCTGATATGAACTGGGAACAACAGTGATATCATTCTCACCATTGGAAATACGCTGACCAAGCTCTTTTGCGAAAATTGCCACTGTGGATCCACTTCCAAGACCCATTGCGCCTCTCTTAGGGATTTTTTCAAGCGCACTCTTTGCTGCATTCAGCTTCATTTGTGACATGGTAAGGTCTCCATTGGTGAGTAGTTGACCAATACACTAAGCTTCCCAAAAGCCTTCCGAGAGAAAAAATCAGACAACACCATATGGGCATAATGTTCCTGTCTTTGGTCTCCAATATACTGCCCATCTACTGTCTTCTGTGGATATGATGACGACAGCACAATTATCTTCGAGAGATTTGGCAAGTATCTCTGCATTTCTTTTACTATGAAGCACATCTACAAGACGATAGATTTGACCTTCTACCAATTGCCATCTTGAGGGCTTCATCATGTAGTGAAGTCTTTGTATTGCCTAATAACGATGGTATGTGGAATATGGTTGGTTTTACTGCCCCCCGGTGTAAAATATTGTCATATACTGCTTATTCTTTGCTTAATCGCCGCCCATCAGAGCCTTCAGACGCTCCATCTCAGCCAACATTTCTGACTGTAGAGAGCTTTTTCCACTGGTGGGTTTGGGTGTGTCTGTGACCACTGCAGCGCTCGGCGGAGCAGTACTTGGAGCACCGCTTGGAGGGCCGCTCGGGGTCATGCTACTTGGAGGAGCGCCACCTGGAGGACCACCTGATGGTGGAGCAGTACTTGGAGCTGTAGTCGGAGGAGCAGCATCACTAGGAGGTCCACCGCTGGGAGGACCGCCTCCGGGAGGTCCACCACTCGGGGGGCCACCACTTGGAGGACCACCTCCGGGAGGTCCACCGCTGGGAGGGCCAGCACTGGGAGGAGTGGCGCTCACTGCTTCAGGCATTCCAACACGTGAGGGACCAGCTTCTCCTGTGTCATCTTCAACTGCAGTCCCAGACATTGCAGCGAGCTTAGCCAAGTAATCGGATCGGGCTCTGTCAACAGCTGAAGAGGTATCGACAATTTCTTTGAGTGCCTCATCCTTTGCGAGCGCATCTCTCACAGATGACAGACGATCCTGATACACTGTGACAAGTTTGTCCTTGATAGCTTCATCAATGTCTCCTTGTTGGTTGTAATAGTCAACCGCAGACAGTGCCTGTTGAATAGCGTTTTCTTCGACTTTCAAAAATATTAGTGCCTGTGCTGGTGTCTTCAAGAACTTCAGCTTCTTTGCGCCAGCAAGACCAACTGAAACATCACCGGTTGATGCAATGATTTTCTTGATTCCCTCATCAACACTGGGACTTCCAGAACTGCGTCTTCCACGAACTACCAGTAGAACTATGATTAGAAATAATGGTATCACAGCTATGATGAACATCCATGCTATTGGACCAAATGGGATACCAAGAGACTGGAAAAAGTCTGATATTGGTCTAAACAGCTCAACTATTGATTCTGCGAATTGTGAATAGGGGGTTTGCAATTATTTCACCTACTGGTACTTCATCCTATACTTTCCTAGGCAATTCTGTGTGCTATTTTACTTTTCTCGTAAGGATTAGAGTTTGTATGACACCCGTGTGATAAGGATTCATCTCTACAAGTTCCGGTCCTTGTAAGTTATCAAGGCACGGGGGCTCATAAACATGTCTTTGACTAATGAAAATTCAAATCATTTCTGACTTCAGAAAAGCGGAGTTTCACTATATTGTAGATGGGAGTTCGACCCAGTTTTTCTTAATTGGTTTTGATTCAACTAGGAAGAAGGAATGGTGATGTACATTGGAACTTTTCGACCCATCAATTGAATATTATGTGTTGCATGAAAAAGCATGGAAATTTGGTGGTGGCGACATTTTCAATCCGCAAGGTGAGAAGATTGGATCAATGAAGCGGAAACTCATCTCGATGCGTGCTGAAATTGAGCTAAGGAATCCTGATGATTCTGTTGTATGTATCATCAACAAGAAGCTGATGAGTGCTCGTCCAATATATGACGTCAAGTCACCAACAGGTGAACTGATTGGTAGAGGAAAGAGACCCATGATTGCTTTCAGGGGTTCAATAGATATGTACGACTCTGAAGAAAGGATGATATACAAGGCTCAAGGTGGCGTCATGAAGTGGAATTTCGTAATTACGGATCCTCAGGATAAAAATCGTGTCTATGCTGAAATAAGAAAGGGCGATAAATGGAGAGACATCTTCGCACCTGCCTTCAATTTCAAGGACAGATATGTGATCCACATAGTTGATCCAATGGCACCCAGAATGATGTTGCTTGCTTATGCTATCATCATAGACAATGTGTATCATGATAAGTAAGATTGCTACTGCGAAAACTCTATAATATAATCAGAGTGACCAGCAGGTCGTGCCCCAGTGGCTTAGAGGCTATAGCATCTCTGGATGACCAGATGTGCAGTCAAAGCGGCTGACTTGTAATCAGCAGGTCGCGAGTTCAAATCTCGCCTGGGGCTCCATCTGTATCTTTGTTTCAGAATAATGAACTATTTGTAATACAATAAGTCTACATTCTCTTTGCAGCATCTTCCAACGCCACAATAAGATCAAGCTTTTTTCCTGTCAAGAAATTGATTGTTGCTCCACCACCTGTGCTGATATGCGTGATACGGTCTTCCAGATTCATTTTCTGTGCCATTGCACCCATATGACCACCCCCCACAACTGTGATTCCTTTGCATTCTGCAATCGCTTCTAGAACATCCGATGTACCCTTTGCAAATGGCTCTTTCTCGAAGTACCCCATTGGACCATTAGCAAATACCACTGCAGAGTTTTTGATGATTTTGACATAGTTCTTGATGGTCTTTGGCCCAATGTCCAAAAATGGGTTGTTTTGCATCTCATCAAAATCACAGTCAAATCTTTCACCATTACGCTCTACTGCAGCATCTTCAGGGAGTAGAATAACATCTGAATGCTTCCTCAACAGATCACGTGCTATAGTAACTGATGATTCATAACCCTTAATCGGTTTCGAATAATTCTCTGGAACCTTCCCGTCTGATATCAGAAACAGTGTTCCAATGAGTCCTCCCAGTAGCGCGTAATCAACCCTTCCAGTCAATAGAAGCTTCTCAAGAATCTTGACTTTGTCCTCTACTTTGCTCCCTCCAAGCACTAGAGTCCAAGGATGTTGGTCAGTGGCTGTGGCGGACGTGAGTGTGCGAATCTCTTTCTCCACAAGTCTTCCAGCCACAGATGGAAGTACCGTTGTAAAACCTACGAGAGATGCTTGGGACCTATGTGCAGCTCCAAAGGCGTCGTTCACAAAAATGTCGAATAATGGGTATAATTCCTGTACAATCTGTTCTTGGGCGACTTCCTGCGCTGGGGCGTTCTTGAGTTCACCTTCAAAATAGCGAACATTTTGGAGGACTAGTATCTCACCATCACTTACCTGGGATATAGCTCTCTTCGCTTTTTCTCCAAAGATATCGTCAACAAAACTTGCATTAAATCCCAGTTCCCTGAGAATCTCAGTATGTTGTTCAAGGGAAGTGAAGTCATCACTATCAGGACGACCTTGGTGTGCCATCAACACGACTTTGCTTCTAGATAGTTCCTCCAGCGTTTCACGGGTTGACTCAATTCTGGTGGCATCAGTGATTTGCTTTGTCTGAGGATCTATAGAGCAGTTCATGTCAACACGGAGCAACACCCGTTTTCCTACAACATCCACATCATCAAGTGTCTTGAACGTGAGATTCATACTCCATCTCCAGTCATGAGTAATGCAGACCCCGATAAAGAGGTTACCGAAAGGGTCAGTAACTCACCATTCGCCAGAAACGATTGCGCTCGCGAGTGATTCCAGCATTTGACCCTTGGGATACCTGACTGGCATGAAGTATCTTGTGTCATCTTTCAGGGTGACTCGAAGATTCTTCTTAGCACAGACTTTTAGTAGGGACCGTATTGCATCAATTGTCCAATCGGTTATGTCGATAACACCAGATACAATAGACTCATGTATGAGTTTTTCAAAATGTGGGCGTTGTGGGGTTTTGACGATTCTGCCCAAAGACTCTATCCGAACCCTTCTGTTTTCTGTATCGTCATCTTGGAGAACAGAATTCATTGGCATGATTCTATGTGTTTTCATTATTTATTAAGCACCAACATAATAGGAATTGGTCTATACTATACTGAAGTGTTTAGGAGTGCATTCTAAATGAGGGCTCTTTGGTCTATAGTAGACGGCCCATTCATTCTTTTCTGTCTTTGATAGGAAGACATGATTGTTCTCTTTCAATTCGCGTGCTTTTAATGTCGCATCAAGCAAGTTATCGAATATTTTCACCAATCGATAGACGCGACCACCTACCAGTTTCCACTTTTCTTTCTTCATAGCTTTAAGTGCAGATTATTCCTAATAACTCCGTCATTGAAATACAAATTGTGGGTTGGTGCCGCAGGTGGGAATCCGTCTATGTCACAGAATGTGGCATAGTTTCGAGCCCACGACTTCGAGATGCCTCATTAGAGGTCGGGCCGAGATTATGACCCCGTAATTTTGCCTGGGAATTCCAGCCAGATTATGAGTCTCGCGCCCTAACCAAGCTAGGCCACTGCGGCACGCTTATTACCCATTATCGAAGTCTGGTAGACGAGCACACTGGGTACGTCTAATTAACCTTATCATTGGATTGTATCGTCTGTATCAATTTCTGTAAATGTCTATGAGTTGAGAATTTCTTGAATCTCTTTTGTGAGGAGCTCCCTGACTGTCTTACCATCAGCCTTTCCTCCGAGCTCCTTCATAGCCACACCCATGAGACCTCCTACTGATCGTTCTCCTTGTTCACGTATGAAGTCCATACGTTCGGACACTAGTTTCTTGATGACGTCTTCTACCTCCCTGCTGGTTACCATCTCCAATCCGGTTGATTCTATTGCAGTTTCAATACTTGATTTCGGTTGCTTTGCAAGAAATGTTAGAATTGTCGGTATTGCTTCTGATGAGATTGTTTTGTTTGCTATTGAATTGAATAGCTCAAGGTAGTGATTGTCATTGAGATTCTCGGTAGGGACTTGGTCTCTATGAAGACTGACTACTGTGTTTTCGAGAGTAGCCGCAACCATTGTAGGAGAGACCCCGGTTTCCTTGATTATTTGTTCAAATAGGTCAATATTCTGAGAACGAGTTACTTGATATGCAAGATCTGGACTTAGTCCATAATCTCTGATGAATCGCTTCTCTCGATTCTCAATAGTTTCAGGCATGTTCTTTCTGATTTTCTTCAGTCGCGAGTCCGTAATCTTGACCGGTCTCACATCAGTTTCAGGGTACATACGAGATGATCCAGGTCGGGGTCGTGCATACTTCGATGTACCATCTGGAAGTGGCATCCGGGTTTCTGCAGGAACACCTTTCACAGCTTCTCTGGCTCGCTCTACTATTGCCTCAAGAGCATCTCTGCATTTTTCTTTCGAGCCAGCGACAAACACAACTGCATCCTGTTCCTTGGCATGGGACAGTTTACGTAGGCTAGAAACCTCTGATTCTTTGATTCCATGTCTTGGGAGCTCATCTGTGTGGAATATTCCTCCAACACCGCCCCAGAACTTGGCATAATCCGAGAGCTCGGTTCCAAGACGACGATTTGGTTGCACTTCATATCCAAGAAGATTTGCAAAACCGGGCAGTATTACAGCATAAACTGATTCGTTGGATTCTATGGACTTTTTGATGACTTTTGATTCACTTTTGTCAAAAACAACTGTGATGTCAAAGAGATTCGGTTTGATATCTTTCGGAGAAATGCCTCGCTTCTTCAATATATCCCGAATCTCTAGTAATTTCTCTTGTCGTTGGACCTCTAGTGAAACAAGTGTTGATAGCATATCAAGCTGTTGAAATCCTTTGATTTCTGTGATTGCTCCTCCTTTGATTGATACATTGACATCTTGACGAATTGTGCCAAGCCCTCGTTTAACCGAGCCTGTTGATCTCAGGAGAAGACCCAGTGCAAGCGCCACCTCCTGTGCCTCTGTAGGTGTTCGTATGTCTGGATTGGTAGCAACTTCAACCAGGGGAATCCCAAGACGATCGAGCCTGTACACTCTCATGTTGTTCTTTTCGTCATCAGCAATCTTTCTTGCGGCGTCTTCTTCAAGACAAATAGTCTGAATTCCAACTCTCTTCTTCCCTATGATTACCTCTCCACCATTTGCAATGATGGTCGTGCGTTGAAAACCAGTTGTGTTTGACCCGTCAATCACGATTTTACGCATTGGGTGTATCTCATCAACCGGTCTTGATTTGAGAAACTCAGCTATCGTCAAACAAATGTCCACAGCCTCCTCACAGAGATCGTGCGGAGGTTCCTCATCTGCTTCTACTAAACATGTTGAATCATTGTAATACTCATAACGAAACCGTTTTTGTTTTTGAAACTCAAAGAGAGCTGCAGGGTCAACCTCTCCCATCTCACTTTGAGTCGGTCGTAGTCTCCTCACAAATTCGCCATCTGGCTCCCGCTCCTGAATGATTGTTGGACAGTGACAGAACAGTTTTCGTTGTGTGTCTAGCTGTTGATGAAGTTCAAGACCGACCATTAGACCTAATTCTAGGTATCTATCGTCTTGGAACAGGTTAGCTCCCCCCAAGGCTTGAAACGTACTCAGATTCCTCACTTCGCATGTCAATCTCGCCTGCGAGAGGTTTCAATAGAAGTTCTCTTGCGGCTTCTTGGTTCTTAGTGTTTGCTAACACCCACATGAGCTTCACAAGAGTTGTTTCAGGCAGCATGTCTTCGCAAGGTACTACTCCGATATCAAGGAGTTCGACACCTGAACGGTAGACATTCATGTTTACACGTCCAAATACACACTGACTAGACATTACAACAACGAGACCTGCATCAATAGCCTTCTTAATTGAAGAATGAAGACGATTCGGCGTATGTCCCAAACCAGTACCTTCAATCACGATTCCCCTATAACTTGATTCTACGAGATGATTGATTATTGAACCATCAATACTAGGATGTGTCTTTACTAGTGCTACTTTCTCTTCGAATTTCGGCTTTAAGATGAGCTTTCTGTCCTTATCTCTCCGGTGTTTTGGAGGATGAATTTCCTCAATATCTTGCTCTGTGACACGGAATAATGGATAGTCATTGACTGATTGAAAAGCATCACGACGACTTGTATGTAGCTTTCGAACACGTGTTCCACGATGTGCATGAAGATAGTTGTCGCCTGTTTCTGCGTGCATCAAGACAAGGACCTCTGCAGCATTTGCTCTTGTTGCTAGGTTAATGGCGCCTATCAGATTCATGGCAGCATCTGATGATGGGCGGTCTGAGGACCTCTGTGATCCAACTAGGACGACTGGTATCGGAAGGTCTTGAAGAGCAAATGATAGTGCTGCTGAAGTTGATCCTAGTGTATCTGTTCCGTGTGCAATTACAACACCATCTGTTCCGGATTTAATCTCAGAAGCCACACTCTTGGCAATCTTAGTCCAATCCTTGGGCTGAATATTTTCTGAGAGTACACTCATGATTACTTTTGCGTGGACGTTAGCATAGTTTTTGAGTTCTGGAACTGTGTCATAGAGGTCCTGTGCTGATAAGGCAGGATTAACAGCCCCTGTCTGATAATCGACTTTGCTAGCAATGGTACCACCAGTACTAAGGATTGAAGCCGTGGGTAAGTCCCTTTGGTCTGCTTCCTCTTTTGACATAATAGTTCGTTTCTTTTTGCCCGTCTTGATTTTCTGTATCTCAGAGTCTTGATGCATCTTTATACCGACATTATAGCCTGTTTCAATCTTAATTATGATATGAAATGAGTCACTCCCAACTTGGCTTCGCGGCATGAGTACTCCCACATACTCCTCCTCGTTCCTCTTGACACTGATTATATCTCCAACTTTGGCATTAGAACTGGAGATCTTCTCTAGGACTAATCCACTATAACCCGAATCATCAAGACTCATTGATATCCTCACCTTCGAGTTTCAGTTCATTGAGGTCAAATGAGTCATAAAAGGCTTCGTCATCAAAAATACAAGCATTTAGAGAATTCCGAGTACTATGAGTAGACCAAATGCTACAAAGACTAGTCCAACAATTCTTTTCACAATCATCATTGGAATACGTTTTGCTATACGGTCTCCAGCTATTGCCCCAAGAGAGTTCACAATCAGAAATCCGATGATAGAACCTATGAATATCATAATGAAAAAGGGAGAGCCAGCAGATAGCGCAAGAATTGTGATTTGACTCTTATCACCAAGTTCTGATAGCAGTACTAAAGAAAACATGCCGAATAATGTACCCGGATTATCACAAGTGTCTGGTACCTCAGAGTTAGCTCTAACGAGGGTGTAAGTCCCAAGACCAACAAACAATATTCCAGATACATATGTAATGATTTCAAGTGGAAGAGTTGCGGAGAGGACATATCCTACAATTACTGCGATGATTGATGATATCGCCAATGCAGTCATTGTTGCAAGAAGTACTAGTCCAGGTTTTCTATATTGTGCACTGAGACATATTGTAGTGAGCATTGTTTTATCGCCTAGCTCCATCATTAATACGAGTCCTGCTGATGTGAGTAAGGCTTGAATAGGCATACTAAGAGCGACGTGCTCGATATCCTTTTAGAAATTGCCATATGGATTCAAACACATGGTTGGTGCGGGAGGTGGGCTTCGAACCCACGGACTCCTACGAGAGCGGATATCTTATCGTGACCCCATATTTTTCATCGATCTTAAGTCCGCCGCCTTTGACCGGGCTTGGCTACTCCCGCTATGCTCAGCTAAGCATTCAACAGCTCATTATTTGCCTCTTTGCGGCATACTCACTCTTCAACTCTTTGGTTCGGAATTGGTAAGTTTTTGGAAGTGGTGGGGCGGGCCGGATTCGAACCAGCGACCCTCGAGTTCAAAGAGCACAAAGCTTCGATTGTTTCTCGGTGTAAACGAGACATCATAGCCGGGCTAGACTACCGCCCCTGAAAGAGTTAGGTCGGATATTACAATAAAAAGTTGCTTACAAGTGAATTGCAGTTATGTGTACTTCTTGACGTGTTTCGTCAAGGATTATCTCTTGAACTTGAGCATAGCCTAGTTGGGAGATTAGTGTTTTAAGATGTGCTAGCTTTTCAGATTTGGAGTGCAACTTAAAGGCTGAAAGCATGCGACCAGTTACTTTTAGAAGAGGAGTAAATCTCTCAATAAGTTTCAATGTGCCTTCGGGATCTGTTGTGACATCAATCAAGAGAAGGTCAAGCTTTCTATTACCGACTATAGTATTGAGATCAATGTGGAATGCATCAGCGAAAATGACTGAAACAAGGGGGTATCTGTACATTATAGCATTGAGCTCTTTGGTAAATCTCTCAGAAACCTCAATTCCGACAACACTTGCTCCTTTTTCAGCCAAGTAAACCAAAAAACCACCTGCAGAGCTACCAATATCAAGAGCCATGGAATTCTTGGAAACTAGGGTGTCTTGAAGCCTTTGATCCAGTTCCTTTAGTTTCAGGAATCCTTGTGGGACATCTATCTCACTGCTTAGAAGCTCGATTTTGTCTTTCTCTGAAACTTTGGTGGATGGTTTGCATATTTGTCCATTGACAGTAACTAGACCATTATTGATGGCTCTCTTTGCAGCTTGACGGGATAGGAATCTCCCCCTTTCAACAAGCCACACATCAAGTCTTGGCAAGTTTTTTCGCCTCGAGCTCTTTTGGAATGAAGAGATGCATCGGAACGCCTCTGAGTTTCGGACCAATTGCTGCAAGAATTCCAGAAGCTCTTGTGCTTCTTTTACACCTGAGCGACAGTTCAAACTTACCTAGCTGTTCTATCTCATAGATGTCTTCTCTATGGTTCGTGTTCTTCAATGAGTTCTCTACATCACTACGATTGGCGCCAAATATAAGAAGACGCTCATGATCATCGTGCATCCACTCTGTAATTCGTGACAATGTTGATTGATTAAACTTGGCTTCCACTTTGTTGTTGTACAAATCGATGTTCGTGAGGTCTACCTCAACAGGAAGATTTTCAACAAGTACAAATGTTTCTGCGATTCTCCTCATGGAGCTATGTAATTCAAATTGATTGCGAAGTTGATGAAGTGGGATTAGAGCATCCATTCTTCTGGAGTTGATGATTCCAATATCTGAATATAGTCCATAACCTACTTTTCCAACATCCACAAGCTGACCAGGGTATGTCTTGTCCAGAGATAGAGTATCTGATTGAGGGCATTTTCCATATTCTTTAGCAAGCGTATTGAACACAAATTCCTCATCTTCACCTTGAATGACTAACTTGATGTGATTCTTGTTGTTGGTACCTAGATTTGTTATCTCTGCATCAAGTTCTGCTACCATCTCTGAGATTTCAGACCTAATTGTTTCCAAAAGCCTACCTCTGTAAGCACCATATACCTTTGGAAGAAGAATAATGGTTTTCAAAGTAGAGTCTCAAACCTTTTTCGTTGGGTTTCATTAATTACCTTTTGTAAAAGAGATTATTGGAGGTTGACAATCATGAGGATGCTTCTAGATCAGCTTTGAGCTCTTCAACGCGTTTTCTCAAAAATGAGATGGCTCGTGCATTATCGACAAACTCGAGCTGGCCATTACATGTTGGGCAGCGGAACGAGAGGTTCATTGCCTCTTCGAAGGGTACTGGAGATGAGTCACGATTGATACACACATAAAGGTCGTTATTGCTTTCGTGTTCCAGTCTCTGTTCAAGCAGGTTGAGTACCATCCGCTTCTTCCTATTGACCAGAGCTTGTGCTTTTTTAGGATCGATTCGCCAATAGTATAAGAACCAGCCAGTATTAGCATCTCGGATTCGTCGGTATGATGCAAGATGGTTATCGTGAAGCTTGTAGAGTATTTTTCTTACAATGTTTAGCTTTAGATCGGTTTTTGTCGCAATTTCTTCATCAGTGGTTTCTTCTGCATTGACCAAGACAGTCGATACATCTACCCCTTCTTTTCCAGCAATTTCTTCAACAACAAGTCGGAAGAGGTCGTGATTGAAATTCGTGTGAACCATTGATGTAATCACCCAGAGTGTGTAATATGGCTAGTCGACTGACCCAGATAATAGCGAAAACATCCGCAGTGGAAATTTACACCTATAATATTATACGTCCAGATACTATATATTCACTTCGCTTCGGTATCCTCTTGACGCGCTTTTTGAGACATTTTCCTTTTCACAATGACCCGATCGCCGAGGGTTGGACCAGCACCAGATGTACCTTTGGTTGGCTTAATGGGCACAGTACCTACTGTTTCCAAAAGAGAAATTTCGAGCTCCCGTTCAAGGCCTCGAATGGTCTTCCCTGTTGGTTTTAGTCGGCCTGTTTCAATCGACTGAAGTGTTGAGATACGTTCACCAATCCTTTGAGCAAGCTCTTCTTGAGATAGATTCTTTTGTTGTCTAGCAACACGGATTTTTTTCGCATAATCTTCAATTAATTCCATATCATCAATCAATACACCAGTTCTAGGTTTTGGTTTCGTGCTAGGTTTGAAAACTCGCTTGGAAGAGGGAGCTGTTGCTCTTTCGGGACTTTCAACCCAGGAGAGATGTGTCCGTGAAGGTGCTGATGCTCGAGACTCAGAGAATTGGGGTTGACCACCGAACTTTTCAGCACACTGAGGACAGACTATCATAGAGGCTCCTTCAATTGTTACGTTTCTTCCACGACCCTTCATGTTTCTGCCACATAGTTCACAACTGGGCACAGCAGATTCCTTCTACCTTCATATGAGGTAAGGTGGGTTGATAAAGATTATCGACTGGGAGATTCTCTCATTGGCATGCTTGGCTCCCTCAAAGCAATCCTTAAAACAACTACAGTTGATGAGGTCGTGAGGTGCCATCCAATGCCAGGGACTGCAGATGCAAAGGACGAGAGCAGTGTTGATGATTCGGCTTACTCGCAGAGCTATACTAGACACCTAGAACGCAGGCTTAGAGCATTGGAAACAGAGAAACAGATACTCCAAGCTGAACGCAGTCGGCTTGAAAAGGAAACTCAAACTCTAAGGACTGAGCTTGAGAAACTCAGACAATCCCCTCTTATTACCGCCACAATTACTGAGATGTTAGAAGATGGTAGAGCGATAGTCAAGAGCTCAACAGGTCCAAACTTTGTTGTTCACGTTGCTTCATCAATTCCTAAGGACAAGCTACAACCTGGGGCTCTTGTCGCACTCAATCAGAGATCTTTTGCAATCACGCAGGAACTCCCACCCTCCCGTGATCCTATAATACGTGCCATGGAAATTGAGGAAGCCCCTAATGTGTCTTACCAAGATATTGGAGGGTTGTTGGATCAACTTAGAGAGATTAGGGAAACTGTTGAGCTTCCACTCCTGAAACCTGAGTTGTTTGAACAAGTGGGTATAGAACCACCAAAGGGAGTTCTACTAACAGGTAAGCCAGGCACTGGTAAGACTCTGTGTGCCAGGGCAGTCGCTCATGAAACCAATGCGACCTTCATTCGTGTTATTGGTTCAGAGCTCGTTCAGAAATTCATAGGCGAAGGTGCTCGGCTTGTCCGAGAGATATTCATGCTTGCAAAGGAGAAAGCACCAGCAATCATATTTGTTGATGAACTTGATGCAGTTGGCTCTCATAGACTTGATATTGCTACTTCTGGTGATAGGGAAGTACAGCGTACATTGATGCAGCTTCTAAGCGAGCTGGACGGTTTTGAGAGTCGGGGTCAAGTGGCGGTTCTTGGTGCAACTAATCGTCCAGACATCTTGGACCCAGCGCTCCTACGACCGGGTCGTTTCGATCGGATTATTGAGTTCCCATTACCAGATGATGCAAGTAGAAGAGAAATTTTCAAGATTCATATTCGTGGTATGAACATAGATTCAGCGGTTGACTTCAATCAACTCCTTTCAGCTACACAAGGAAGAACTGGTGCGGACATCAAAACGATGTGTACTGAAGCGGGTATGTTTGCAATTCGAGATAATAGAACATGCGTCACTCAAGAGGATTTCAGAAAAGCTATCTCAAAGGTTCAAGAGCGAGGATTGGGTGATCATGCGCCTAGTAGCATATACTGCTAGACATGTCTAGCGATTTGTGAACGACAATGAAGTACCGGGATTTTCTCAGAGATGAGTTGAAAGGTGTAATTCCTGATAATGCTGTCTTACCATCAGGTTTTCACCTCGTAGGACATGTTGCCCTACTACATCTCAATTCTGAAACAATGGATTATGCCTCATCCATTGGAGAAAAGACCCTGCAGTTTAACCGGCGTATATTATCAGTAGCTGCAAGAACCGGTCCAACAGAAGGAGTCATGAGATTACCATCGTATGAATTGGTTGCAGGATTGAGTAATACAACGACCATACACTACGAAAATGGAGTACATTTCTTATTGGATCCACTTCGTTTGACATTCTCGGGGGGTAATAGACGGGAACGTATGCGTTTGTCAAGACTGGTCAAGGAAGGAGAACATGTTGTGGACATGTTTTCGTGTGTGGGCCAATTCGCGCTTCATATTGCAAAATCCGCTGATGTCAAAGTTACTGCAATAGAAATTAACGAGGAAGCATTTCATTATCTACTTGAAAACATCAGATTGAATGGATTGGAGAGTAAAGTATCTGCATTACTAGGAGACTGCCGATTAGTTCACCCCAGGAAAACCGCCAATCGAGTTGTCATGGGATATCTTCATGATACCATCGGATACTTGCCATCTGCTCTTGAAACATTGGTTGAAGATGGAGGCATTGTTCATATGCACATGAATGTCCCTGAGTTCGAATTAGAGAATAAGATAGTTGATATTAAAGAAACATGTAGAAACTCTGGCTATGATTCAACTGTCAACACAATTCATGTCAAGAACTATTCACCTGGAGTCGGACACTATGTGTTTGATATCATTACGATGGCCTAAGCGTAATCGTTTTATCATCCGTAAAACCAGCATGTGTAGAAAATAAGTGAAAGAAAACACTTGCACTTTTTGAGTGTCAATGGAGATTGATCGAATGGGATTCCGAGGCTTATCACCAAAACAAATGGCGCGAATGATGAAAAAGATGGGTATTGAACAGAAAGAGGTAGAAGGGGTCAAAGAGGTGATAATCCGTTTTGCTGACAAAGAGTGGGTTATTCCCAATGCTCAGGTGACTATGATTAAGCAGGCTGGTAGTGAGTCATTTCAGGTATCCGGTGCAAAGAGTGAGAGAGGAATTACTGGAGTTGGTGATACCAAAGTTGGCGAATCTCCAGAGATTGTTAAGAGGATTGAGATACCGATGGAAGACGCAGCATTGGTTGCGAGCCAGACGGGAGTTGATATTCAGATAGCAAAGCAAGCCTTAGAGGAAACTGAAGGAGACCTGGCAGCGGCCATTCTAAAATTGAGACGCTAATCATTGTAATACAAATAATACTTTGTATCAGTCTTCTTCTTGCGTGATCCAGTCTCGAACCATCTTAAGCCTAACGAAATCTTCCCGTTCTCGTTCCTCAAGGGCAAGCTTCACAAAACGTGCGGTTGCATCTAGACGCGGAATTACCACAGTTTCGAGTGCTGACACTCGTCGTTTTGTACGTTCAATTTCAAGAGCAAGTCGCTTAACTGTTGATTCAATCTCTGCCAAACGGACTATTGCATTGAGCGCTTCTTTGAATTTATCACTCATCACATCGAATTTTGCGCTTGAGTCTGAAAGAGAATAAGGAAGATCAGGAGTGCGTTGCTCTACTGATAGAACAGGGACTCTGACTCCCATCATTGATCTAGTCGATATACTAAGATTTGCTTCAAATCTACTAGCATAGGCAAACTCTACAACTCTTGCGGGACCCATTACCATTTTTGCCTCAGTAAGAGCTGAAAATGCTTCAGAGAGGGCAACATCCACCTTCTCTCTGGTTTCTTTGATTTCTGCTATGGCATTGAAAAACTCCATTATGAGAGAGTCTCGCTTCTCTCGTAAAAGGTCATGTCCTCGTTCAGCCAATCTCATTCTGTTCTTTAATGCGAGAAGTTCCATGCGAGTAGTCTTTGTGCCAGGCAGAATCTTACTCATAATTGTCACCTCTTGAAGAGTAGAGTAGCATGGATAGAATCATAGTAGTTCTAAACTCTTGTGTTCCAAATCAAGAGAGTGTGAAAGTTAAAGCACTGATGATAATTCCAACGAGACATATAATCAACCAGTCACGAAGATACTTCTGTACTAATTTTGGACGCTCGCTGATTTGAGCTGTCATAATAAAAGTGGCAAGTGAGATGTATAGAAATGCAAAAGGTAGAGAAACAGAAGTGTTGGTTAATGGGGTATCTGATATCAATAGGATTCCTGAAAGAGCGCCAAAGATGAGAAACGAGAAGATCATCAGTGAGTTCATGATATGTTTGATTCTATCTACATCCATTCACGGTGACTCCTATACTGTGTCTTGAACTTGATTTGAACTTTCAGCCAGTTCAATCCGTTCAAAAAGGTTGTGTCTAAGTAGCTTAATTTACCATAGATTTTATATCAGGAAGTAATGTTTCAAAATTGTATTACAAGAAGTACTTGTGATACCATCTCTATTGAGGTCCGCACGATGACAATTGCAATTCATGAGAGTGCATTGATTCGACACTTTAATACTCGTAAAGAAGTTCTCCGGGCTTGGGAAGAAAAAATCGGTGCTAGATTCTCACCATTTCGGGGCTTCAAGATGCCAGATAGTCGGCTGTATATTGAGGACAGCGATTTTCTGGATTCTATTGTTGATTTAATCATTACAAATGAACGTCATGTCTTCATTCGGGGACCAGTTGGGTCAGGTAAAAGCACATTGATGCTTTTGGCATTAAGAGACCTACCCACATTGGCGGATCGTAAGGGTAACAAATTCATTACTGGTTATGTTGGTATGACTGGTCTCTATGAGAAACAAATGGCTTCAGCAATTGCTGATTCTCTACGGATAAAATATCGAAGATCATGGGAGTCTAGTCAAATCATCGATGCCGTCGCAAAAGAAAGTCTTCGAAGGTATCTCGAAGAAAAGAGTCGTACTGCATTATTCATTGAAGATGTTGCTGATAATCAAGAGGCGGCATTTCACAAATTGAGGTTCCTTGCAGATTTGCCTACTGAGGAAATGATAGATGCATACGCAGGAGCTCTTGATGAGCCGATATTCACTCTAGTTATGTCTGGAACAATGATATACTGGAATGCGATGCTTTCGTTCTTACCACAGATTGCAGATCGAACTGAACCTCTTGATGTTCCTCCCCTTAATGATGCAAAAGCAAGAGAGTTCATAGGTCGTCGTATAGCGTATGCCCAAGGTCGGATTGATATCTTCAATCCTGAGAATTTCGATATTTACCCCTATAGCGAGGAGGCAGTGAAAGTCATCAATACTTCCGCAAAGGGTAATCCACGTGACATTCGAATGTTAGCACGTGGGTGTCAACAAGTGGCTGCTGAGAACTTTAGAAATTCTGGCAACCCAGAGGTGAATAGAAACATTGCAGTACTTGTTTCTGAAGCGTATGCAACCATTCTCAAGGAGGTACAATAAAATGAGTCTACTTGGTAAGTATAGAAAAGAAACGGAAAAAGAAGAGGAAGAAGAAAAACCCTCAAGGGTCACATCTGTAGAAGCTGAACTAGTAGGAAAGCGGAGCGAGCTCATATCTTCGGTCCCAAATAGGGAACGTAAAAGTCCAATCGTTTCTTTTTCTATTCCAACGGATCTCAGGGCTTGTCTAAAGGCTATTAGAAAATCAAAGGCAATCAATCTTAGTATGTGGGTAGAAAAACAGCTCCGAGAAGCTGTTGCACAAGAATTCCCGCAGATAGCGGAGGAATATCTTGAAACATAAAAATTGTAATACCAATATCAGAGTACCTTGTTTCTTTAGTGATGAGTCCTTGCATATTCCACTACGCGTGCAATGCAAAGAATTGCTTGTGCAGGATCATCATAACATGGTATCCGGTTCATCTCTAAGAGATCTTTTCCTGGTTTTCCAACATCTCCAGCTAACCATACTCCAACAACTGGTTTTTCTGCTGAAATTGAACGGACTCCCTCCAATGTTCCTGCCGCATGCTCGGTTTGTGTCATCCCCGCGAATGTTGGAACTGCGCATATGACAAGAAGAATATCAACATTGGAATCTTTTAACAGGAGCTCAGTTGCTATTTTGTATTCTCTTCTACCACCACTTGCCACAACGTCAATTGGATTACTTGTTGAAGCCATTGGAGGTAAAACTTGGCGAAGTTCTTCTTTTGTGTTCTTTGAGAGCTTAGATATCTCAAGGTTAAGCTCAGATGTTGCATCGGTAGCGAGAACTCCTGCACCCCCTGTATTACTGATAATACCAATTCGGTTTCCCTTTGCTATAGGTTGATAATCAAATAGCTTGCAGATTTCAAATAAGGTGTCTAAGGTTGGTGCAGTGACACAACCTGCTTGACGCACCATTCCATCAAACACTTTACTTGATCCGGCTAACGATCCAGTATGTGATTGAGTGGCATGGGCACCAGCCTCGCTTCGTCCACCTTTCAATATTACCACAGGCTTTACTTTTGCTGCATTATGCAAAGACTCGAACAATGCCCTTCCTTCATCAACACCTTCGATATAGGCTGCAATGACTGAGGATTTGGGGTCCTCTCTGAAATAGTTGATAATTTCAACGAAACCTACATCTGCTGAATTACCAATGCTAGCAAACTTACTCATCCCAATCCTCTTGGCTCTGGTTGTATAGATAATCATTCCTCCAAGAGCACCACTTTGTGAAACAAATGCAATATTGCCGCGTTCAGGCATCATTGTAAATGTGCCATTAAACAAACGACTATTTGACACTCCAACACAGTTCGGACCAAGAACACGAACTCCTGCATTTTGAGCTGCATTAACAAGGTTCGTTTCTAGTCGTTCGCCTTCAGGTCCTGCCTCACTAAATCCACCAGAAATTATCACTGCATTCCGTGCACCAGCTTTTCGAATCTCAGGCATAAGTGTAGGGCAATACTTTGCTGCGACTGCTACGATTACTAAATCAACAGGTTCTGGTAGGTCAGCGAGACTTTCGTAGGCTTGGACTCCTAACACACGGCTTCTACCACGAGTCACTGGAAACACGTCAATCTCTGATGCTAATAGGTTCATCAGTATTGAGTTGCCAAGTTTCCTGTAATCTGTTGATGCACCAATAAGGGCAACACTTTTTGGATTAAAGAATGGATCCATGCTCTTGATTAGCTCGGATTCAGAGTCCTTCATGAGTCCACGCCAGAAGTGCGTGTGATTTATGTCTGTCGTCAAAATAGGAATCTTATATACTACTTGTAATACAGTGGTCTTTCCTTCCTGAGACGCCTGTATAGCTTCTTCAAACTGCCACGGTTTCTGCAATCATTATCTATTGAACTGGTAATCACATAGTCAGCCTCTGGACATTTTCTGTATACATTCTCGATAGCTATTGTTAATGCCTTTATCATTGCATCATTTTTCTCATTACAAAACAGATTCACTAATGCTGATGCTGATGATTCATTGTAGAAGGTTCCAATAGCCAAAATTGCAGTAGTTGCAATACGTGTATCATTGATTTGGGAGAGTCTTTCCAATATTGGGATAGATTCAATATCACGTACTACAATATGTACATTGATGTAGTTGAGGATTTTTCTGTAACTGTTTGTGGACGATGCGTTGTCATAGATGGATAATGCTTCATTTAGAAGCGTGTTAAGTAAAAGTACTGAATGTCTACTTGCTAATATTTTGAGATTATCAACATCTTGATCAATAAGATGAGTATGTAGCTTATTATAGGTCTGATTTGTTGGAAAGGTCAACGAGTACTCCTTGGTATCTTTGGGTGATGAGACCTCCACAAGTTTCGTCTTGACTGCAGAAGGGACTTGTAATACTGATAATACACTTGCAAAAGTTTCTGCGTCTACTATATTCCCCTTGATGCCCAAGTTCAACATCGTGACTCGACCATATTCGTTGTACCAGAGCGGTTCGATGTTGAAAAGATTCTCACTCTGATTTATTGAAATATTATCAAGATTGTTGTATCTGGTCTGATCAAGCAGGTTCACTGTTTCTTCAGAAACGGAGATATTCTCTGAAAAATCAAAGAATAGTGTGTCACCAGCTTTGATTTGCTCTATGACCAATTGCTCCAGTTTGTTCATGGTGGCACGAGAAGCGTCGACGAGTGACGATTCATCTTTCAAGCTCTTTAGCAGGTCGAGCATATCTATTGATGCTGGTTCTAATCCACGACAAGATAATAATTCAAACACCATCTCCCTGAATTTCAGCTCTTCCAGCTCTGTTTTATCCTGACCAATTGTCATTGGTGAAGAGTACTTCATGTGTTGTGCCTTGGTCAAAAACTCAAGTGCAGTAGACCAATTACTGTCTTCTTCAATCTTGGAAATGATGTCAACAAGGTCCCTATGCCGACGGTCTCCAATTGCGTTAGCTATCATCTGGATTCGTTCGTGTTCATCGGTTTCTTTGATGCGTTCTCTGACTGCTTTGAAAAGCCGATCTCGACTATCTTCATCACCCAAATGACATCACTATCACAAGTTGTGGACTGTGTCTAGTATCTTTCAGATAATGATTAAGGTTTCTTGGGATATTAAAAGTTGTATTTATTGTAATACATGTATTAAATTATTACTTAAAGCGCCAAATTTGGTTTGAAACAAGAACAGAGTTCTCGTTCTAAGATTAGAACTATGTAGCTTTGTTGCACTATGTAGTATGAGTGTGTCGTACAATGGCAAGTAGGCCGACGTCGACGAAACACACCTCTCCGACGTTTCAGGCGCTAGTCATTGTCATCTCTATCTCCTCAAACAAACCTCCAGGATGACCTTTATGGTTGCTTGAGTGATGGAGTAGGACTGTGCTCAAATGCGTCGGGATGCTTCTCGGTGCGGCACGCTCGAGCCATTTTCTTTTCTTTTATTGTTCAGTCAGATTTCTTCTTGGATATCTCAGATTTTAGAGCAAGTGATGATGAGATTTCATCAAGAGCAGACATGATCGTTCGTTCTATCGTCCTGACACTTTCTAGTTCCTCAATGGTTAACTCAGCCTTACCAGCAAGAATGTCACGAATTCTTCGATAATCTCCTATCCGAGTGGCTACCTCTTCAAACGGTCTGAATATTGTCAGTTCGAAGAGACCAAGATATGCGAGAAGGAGCATGGTGTATAGACAACGGGATAAGTTACGACGAGCCTGTTTTAGTGTTCTGTTAAATGATCCTCTAGACACACCTCGGGATTTAGTTCCGGGTTTTGATCGGTATGCTGCTTTGTCTTCGTAGGTAATATGGGCTCCATATCTGTCTTCAATTACTAAATCAATAAGCAATGTTTCCATCTGAGCTTCACTCAGTACGGATCCCTCCTGAAGCTTTTTTAGAATGGGTTCCTTCATTGCCTGTTGCGCACCAGATGTCAACCGTTTCATGAGCTTTTTTTCCGGGCTTCCTCCAATCTTCTTTGATCCCAATGCAATTCACCATGTTCGATTTTCATGTTTAATCTGGTTCAAGATTGAATCTATAATCAGCCTTATGAACGTTTAAAGACTCGAAATGAGTGATATGAAGACTTTTTCACAGGCTGTTTAGAAGGTATTTTGTGTGGATACAGTTTTGTATACAAAGGCCCATAATTTATACTTATTTGCCTTTCATTGGTTAGAGTAAATTGGTTTGAGTAGTGAGCTGATTTTCTTACCTCTTGGAGAGTGTCCATTCTGATTCTGGCGTCATTGCTACAAATCCGAGAATTAAATTTCCTCTGATCTCATCAAATTTATAGACTCCGAAAACATGCCTTTCTGAATCATCAGTCCATTCTATTCGACCACGTAAAAGAAAATGTTGAAACACGACTCGGCTTTGTTTTCTCACCGAAGCGAAGAGGTTT
Source organism: Candidatus Thorarchaeota archaeon (assembly GCA_016840685.1). Classification (GTDB taxonomy): domain Archaea; phylum Asgardarchaeota; class Thorarchaeia; order Thorarchaeales; family Thorarchaeaceae; genus SMTZ1-45. The sequence goes on along the minus strand of JAEORX010000002.1, from coordinate 63,695 downwards.
TTGTATCTTCTTCTTTGAGACGGTCGGATACCCCATCTAGAAAAGATGAATCTATTAGTGATACTATTACTAGATACTAAGACGGATTTTCTTCCTCTCCCTCTTGTGTTGATTGCTTCTTTGAGAGCATCTCTGAGACACTCTGGGATTGAAGCAAGTATGGAAGCTGTTACCTCGGGTTCTCTGACCAGTGATCGGATACGTGTCGTCAATGCTGCTCAATCATTTCTCCTACAGCAGCCTTAAGAGGACCTATAAAGAGTGATGATGATACTGGTATTCCATGTAATACAGTTGCGTTTTTGCCACTTCATTGGATTAATATCAAAACCAGCTACAAGAACATCAAGGTGTCTTACCTAGTGAAGAAAAGAGCTGAGATTCATGTGACAGGTATAGTCCAAGGAGTTGGATTCAGACCCTTTGTGTACAATGTTGCTGAATCTCTTTCTCTGAAAGGATTCATTCTCAATCTAGGTGATGCAGGAGTTAAAATTGTTCTAGAGGGAGAAGAGTCGCATATCAACTCTTTGATTGATAGTATTAAGAGAAATCCTCCATCCATTTCGCGTATTGATTCACTGAACGTTGAATGGAAAGATGCTACAGGTTCTTTCAAATCATTTGAGATACGAAAATCACTAAAGATGCGGACAGCAGGATCGATTCCTGTCTTGCCGCCTGACATTGCGATGTGTGATGAATGTATAGAAGACCTAACAGATTCACAATCCAGATGGTATGGGTATCCTTTCACTTCATGTGCTGCATGCGGGCCAAGGTTCTCAACCATAACCAATCTTCCATATGATCGTCCAAATACTACCATGCTAGATTTTCCTCTATGTGATACTTGTAATACAGGTTATACAGACCCTCTTGATAGACGATACCATGCTCAGACGACAGCATGTGAGAAATGTGGACCCGTCTATAGACTGGTTGATTCAGATGGTATGCGTGTTGAGGATGTTGATCCCGTTCGATACGTCGCTCATTTACTTGAGAATGATAAGATTGTCGCAATTCAAGGTATAGCAGGAACTCACATAGCAACAAGGACTTCTGATTCTAAGGCAATCAAGATTCTTCGGCAAAGGAAGATGAGATTTCAGCGGCCCTTTGCAATCATGGTGCGAAACCTCTCTATCTTGGAAAAGATTTTGCATCTCAGACCAATAGAAGAGAAACTGCTTTCATCATGGCGAAGACCAATTGTACTTTTGCATAAGAAAACAGAATCTGAATTAATATCCACTAAAGTACAAGACATTATCGCACCAGGTCTTGATACTGTAGGAGTCATGTTGCCTTATGCTCCCGTTCATCATCTTCTCTTTCAGTATATAGATGAACCAGCCTTAGTGATGACGAGCGCCAATCCTACAGGTGTGCCAATGTATATCGAACCGGAAGTTGTTGTTTCAGAACTCAAAGGCATCGTCGACTATTCCTTGCTTCACAATCGTAGAATCTATCAAAGAGCTGATGATTCAGTTGTCAAATTTGTTGATGAAGATAAGCCAGTCTTTATCCGACGAGCAAGAGGATATGTTCCTGATCCACTTCGATTCACAGACTCCTGGAAGTCTATCAATGCTCTTGGCGTAGGTCCAGAGGAAAAGGTCACTGCTGCTGTATTGAAATCTGGTAGAATATATCCAACGCAACATATTGGCGATATCAATCGGGTTGAAAGTTTAGACTTTCTGTCAGATGCAATACACCATCTCTTTCGTCTGCTAGATATTGAAAGACTTGATGGCGTGGCATGTGATTTACACCCTGAGTTTTTGACCACAGAACTTGCGGAACAAATCAGTGGAAAGCAGAGTATTCCACTCGTTCGGGTTCAGCACCATCACGCTCATCTCGCGTCTATCGTTGTGGATCACTCTCTCAGTCCTGATACAAGTATTGTTTGTATTACAGCTGATGGGTATGGATTTGGGCTAGATAATCATGGGTGGGGAGGTGAAGTACTGTATGGAAATCTCAAAGAGTTTTCGAGAGTAGGTGGCCTTACTGGTGTAGATTATTCTGGTGGTGATCTCTCGGCGATTTATGCTGCAAGAGCTGTTATTGGAATCCTGAACGGTTCAATGGAAAGAAAAGAGCTTCTTCGGATAGTCAATTCAGCACCTATAGGATCTAACACTTTTGCATCCTCAGAAACATTAGATATTCTGATTGATTCGCTTGATAGACAAATTAACACAATTCATAGCACAAGCGCTGGAAGATTTCTTGATGCAACGGCTATGGTGTTAGGTATTTGTTCTGAGAACTCCTATGATGGAGAGTGTCCAATGAAGCTTGAAGCTGCGGCGAAAGAAACGGATTTACGAATTAGACCTAAATTTAAGGAATCTGGAAGGGAGCTCAATGTGGATATAGCTGATGCCTTGGTACAAGTACTAAAGTTAACAGAGGAAGGCAATAGTAGAAGAGAGATTGCATTTGCAGCACAATGGTTTCTTGGAGATTCGTTAGCTGATATTGCTAACAAGGCAGCGAAGAAAAACGATGTAGAGTTTGTTGGTTTTTCTGGAGGAGTTGCTCTAAATCGTATCATCACAAGAGCAGTGATTAATCGTGTTCGCGGAGAGAAACTCAAACCTCTTATACACACTAATGTCCCACCAGGTGATGGTGGAGTTTCAATTGGACAAGTGGCTATTATAGGTGAAAAAATAGCTGATTAATGATTGTAATACTAGTATTAGAATACTATTTCTTGCAAGCTTGTGCCTTTTCAAGTCCAAATTTGGTAGCAGCGACATTAATTTGCTCGAACCTCTTTGGGAAAGATGTGCGGACAACATCGATTGCAGTTTCCTTAGTGACTGGTACGAGACCAGTACCTATAATAGCTCCAAGCATGACCATGTTAAGTGCACGACTACTACCTGCCTTCTTTGCCAGCTCGAGAGCGTCAAACTCGATTATCCTGTCTGTGTAGTTTCTTATGTTTTTGATTATCTCTTTGTGATTGGGGTATTCAGCTTTTCCCATCGAAACTGCAACAGGGTGCTGTACGTGTGAGCTCATCAGGACACAGCCGTCTTGTTTCACGAGCTGGATTTCCCTGAGAGTCTCAATGGGTTCAAAGCCCACAAGAAGATGGGCTGAGCCAGGATCCACAATTGGGCCTCTTGCATTCTCGCCAATACGAACAGTACAGACAACGTGACCTCCTCGTTGGGCCATACCATGAATCTCTCCGACACGGACATTGAAACCAGATTCTAGAGCTGCCTTTGCAAGAATCTCTGCGAGAGATAGAACTCCTTGGCCTCCAACTCCCGTAATTGCAATATTCACTGTATTACTATTAATACGACTCATCTCATGTATCCTCCTGTTTTATTGCACCCTGAGGACACACTGAAACACATGTTCCACAGAGATTACACAGAGTTTCATCAATCACTGCTTGCTCTGTTTCAGGGTTCATATACATTGCTGGACAAGAGAGTCTATTGAGGCACCGTTTGCATGCATTACAGATCTCTGAGTCGACATAGTATTTGGGTGGTGATTCACCTGTACGTTGCCGCTCTGCGGCGGTGAGAAGAGCACATGGTTCAATTGAAACTAGGACTGAAGGACTGTGATTCTCTCTGGTCCATTTGACCATCTCTCGAACTTCAGCGACCAGACCAGCCATGGACTCAAACGGTTTGACGGTCTTTACATACCTAATACCGAGACCCTTGCATACTTCTGCAATATCCAGTGGTGGGACATGTTTCTGCATTCCTGTGACTCCTGTGCCAGGATGTGGTTGATGACCGGTCATTGCCGTTGTTCGATTGTCGAGTACTATAACACAGATGCGATGTTGGTTGTAGACTGCATTTGCAATACCTGGAAGTCCAGAAGCGAAAAATGTGCTATCACCAATTGTAGCAACAATATCTTGGTCAGTGACCTCAGCGAGACCACATGCAGTGGTTATGGAGGATCCCATATCGAATAATATGTCAGCAGTTTCCAATGGAGGAGCTATACTTAGAGTGTAACAACCGATGTCAGAGGGATAGATTGCTTTTCCCCTGGTTGCTGCTCGGATTGCATAGTAAGTTGCTCTGTGTGGACATCCAGCACATAGGAGTGGAGGTCTTGGAGGTAACTCTGGAAGCTCTTTGGTCTTCTTGTCAATTTCCTCCCAGTTAATAGGTGTATTACGTGTAGTAACTGCTTTCAATGCGTCCATGACAATCCTTGGACTGTATTCATAGGTCCGGGAGAATATTCCTTGTTCTTTTCCAAGAATCTCAACTGAAACTTTGTTGAGGTGTGCCAGTCGTCTTGCATGTGTTTCAAGGTATGGCTCGAGCTCCTCAACAATCAATACCTGTTTGTGGCGGCTTAGAAAATCTGTAATCATCTTCTCAGGGACTGGATGGGTGATTCCTAGTTTTAGGACTTCAGCCTCAATTTCCATACTTGATGTTGCTTCGATTACATAGTCATATGAAACACCAGAGGTGATTATACCAAGATCGCCCTTGCCCTCTGTGAAGTTTAGTGGGCTCTTTTCGGATAGCTTACGTGCTTTTTCTATCTGTCCAAGAAGCCACGGGTGTCGTGTACGAGCAACGGCAGGAACAGGAACAAAACGAAATGGTTCTTTTTCAAATTCAATTTTATCCGGACGTGGAAGGATTTCTCCAAATTTCACAGGAGCTCTTGTATGATTCACTCTAGTTGTTGTACGGAAAAGGACTGGAAGCTCCAGCTCTTCTGAGAATTTGTATGCCTCAAGTAACATAGATTTTGACTCAATGGGATCTGCAGGTTCCATCATTGGCATGTTTCCCATCAATGCATAGTATCTGCTATCATTCTCGTTTTGTGAGCTCCACATACTTGGGTCATCTGCAACAACAATTACCATTCCTCCACGGACACCTACATATGCAAGTGAAAAGAATGGATCAGCAGCGACATTGAGACCAGGACCTTTGCAGACCATCATAGATCTGACGCCTGCAACCGCAGCTGCCCCAGCCACCTCGAGAGCAACTTTCTCATTTGTACTGAATTCAAAGTAGAAATTTGGAATATGCGGTGCCATGAATGTTAGATTGTTTCCAATTTCACTACTTGGTGTACCAGGATAGAGTGCAACTAATCGAACCCCTGCCTCTAGTACACCTCGAGCAATTGCCTCATTGGCAAGAAGAAGTATTTCCTTCCCTGGTTTGTCCTCAAGTAGTTCCTTAGGCTTGGCCAATCACAAATCCTCCGCGTATGGATGATTCGGTTTGAATTGTGTGTGCTGTATCAGTTTTGTGGTATTGAACAATTCATGAATATCATTTAGAACACGTGTTCTAGTGTATATTACACTCATGTGTTCTATATACTTCACTATACTATATCTGCATAAGACCCCTTGATTTCCACTCGAAAGATCAAATGAAGAATTTTCTCAGCGAGTATTATTATACATTTAAAAAATGGAGATAAAGGTCAGCTGATTAAACTATTATATATATTTTTGGATTTTTTATCGATTAGATATATGTTAATAATCTCTAGTGGAAACAAGGGGGTCCGATTCAATTTGGAACACATGTTCCAGTGGAAATAGATCATCAAATAAGAATGTAATACAAGTAATAATGATTGGAACACGTGTTCGAAATACTATATTTCTGTAACAACTTCAAAGATCTTCAATTTGAGGATATCTTCATACGTTTCAAAAAGTGCATCAAAGACGACTTTGTGTTCCATGGGAACCAAGATAGCCGAGTCTGCAACAGCCTCGGTACCAGGACATTCATCCAAGAGACCTGGTTTCCGTTTTTGTTTGATACCTGACTTTGTTTTCCATGTGTATATGTATCCATAGAGTTCTTTTGTGAATGCAACACGTCTGGCATTAGTTCGTCTTGCATGTTGGCAATCATATAGATACAAATACAATGTCAATGGAATTCACCACTTGAAGAACACGTGTTCGGATTTTGAGTCTTAGTAATATTTGACTTGGCCGGCAGAGAAAAGTTAAAGCGGGGGTGTCTTGGCCCACGGCCTAGGCACCACGTCTATTATGAACAGAAAGATGGAGGATGGTCGATGAACAAGATTGGACTTAGGAAGGAAGAGAAACCATTCGAAACTCGTGTTCCGCTAGTACCTGATCATGTTAGCTTGTTACACAACACACACAGTATTGATTTCATGTTAGAACCAAGTGATCAACGAGCATTCTCAGAGGATGAATATAATCTTGATAGGGCAAACGTGATTCCACTAAAAGGCAGTGGTGTACCTGTTGTATTGGGGATAAAAGAGATACCCATCGATATCTTTGAGGCAGATACCGTATACATCTTTTTCAGCCATACCATCAAGGGACAGACAAGTAATATGCCCATGCTCAAAAAAATACTTGATATTGGTGCCACACTGATTGACTATGAGAGAGTAGTCGACGATAATGGACGAAGACTGATATTTTTTGGTAACTGGGCTGGAATGGCTGGGATCTCTGACACTTTTCGTATACTCGGAAAACGTCTAGAACTACTCGGAATTAGTCCTAACCCCTTTGCTGGAATGAAACCTACGCTCGAATTACGAGAGCTTGAAGAGCTAAGAGAGGAGTTTAGACTTCTTGGAAACCGAATCAAGGAACAAGGACTCCCACATGAGCTGATACCATTTGTCATAGGGTTTGCAGGTTATGGCAATGTTTCCAAAGGTGCTCAGGAGATTTTTGATATTCTCCCACACAAATCGATTACTCCAGAAGAGCTCTCTGAATTATCTCCGGAATCACACTCACTTTACAAATGTGTCTTCAAAGAGGAACACATGGTTGAACCCAAAGATTCCTCCAATAGTTTTGATCTCCAAGACTATTACAAGTATGGAAACTCAAAATATGTTGGTGTGTTTCATAAACACATTCCTTATGTCACAGTCTTAATGAACTGCATCTATTGGTCAAACAAATATCCTCGCCTACTAACTGTTGATTTCATTCGTAGTCACTGGAACAAGGATGATCGAAGGCTTCAAGTAATAGGCGACATTTCTTGTGATATCAAGGGTGCAATAGAATTTACAGTGCGATGCACAAGCCCGGACAAACCTGCATTCACCTATATCATCAACGAGAATCGAGCAGAAGTAGGTGTGAAAGGCGAAGGACCAGTCGTCGTGGCTGTTGACAATCTCCCTTGTGAGTTACCACGTGAGTCGTCTACATCATTTAGTGAAACGATTCTTAACTTCATTCCTGCTCTGGCAAAAGCAGATTTTACTGTACCGTTTTCAGATCTTGATTTACCACGTGAACTCAAAGATGCCGTGATTGTGTATCGAGGAGAATTGACAGAAAAATACCAGTACCTCGAGCAATATCTTCCAAAGGAGGAAAACTAGGAATGAAAAAAGTACTATGTTTAGGTGCAGGATTAGTAGCCCGCCCATTCATACAATATCTATCAGATAATGGCTTCTATGTGATTGTCGCAAGTCGTACAATAAGTAAAGCTGAACATCTAATTGAAAACTGTGAAAACACTGAGGCTGTGGCCTTCAATATTGCAAAAGATGACAAGCTCCTAGAGGAGCTCACCAACAAGGTGGACCTTGTCTGTTCTCTACTACCTTACACCTATCATGTCAAGGCTGCAAAGGTTGCCATTAGACACAAGAAACACTTCTGCACCACATCATACATCTCTAACGAAATGAAGTCTCTTGATAATGATGCGAAGAAAGCAGGAATCCTTCTCTTGAATGAATGTGGAGTTGATCCAGGCATAGACCACATGAGCGCCATGAAGATCATTGATGAAGTTCATAAAGATAATGGGAAGATTATGAGTTTCACCTCTTTTACTGGTGGTCTTCCAGCTCCTGATGCAAATGACAACCCGTATGGTTACAAGCTATCCTGGAGTCCAAGAGGGGTTCTCTTAGCTGGACGCAATGACGCACAGTTTCTTCAAGATGGAAAAGAAATCAAGATTCCTGGCCCCTCACTCTTTGAAAACTGTGAACTCATGGAGATTCCTGGAATGGGTGTTTATGAAGGATATCCAAACCGTGATAGTCTCTCATATATTGAAATCTATAATATTCAAGAAACAAAAACAATGCTTCGAGGAACCCTCAGGAATGTAGGCTGGTGCGAAACTCTAGACAAGATTGCAGACTTGGGTCTTCTGAATATAGAAGAACGGTTTCTTGAAGGAATGACATATGCCGACTTAGTGCGTGAATTGACATCAAATAAAGACACAAACATCAAGATAGCTGTGGCCAAGACCTGCAATATTGAGCCTGAAAATCAAATAATCAACCGCTTGGAATGGCTTGGTCTTTTTGAAGAGAAGAAAATCTCCTCAGGTACAAACACAATCTTAGACGCACTCTGCAATCTATTTGAAGAGAAACTCCAGTATGCACCAGGAGAGCGTGACATGATAGTAATGCATCACGAGTTCCTAGTCGAGTATCCTGATAAGAAACAAAAAATCACATCAACTCTTATTGACTATGGCATTCCGAATGGCGACAGTTCAATGTCTAGAACAGTTGCTCTTCCAGTTGCCATTGCTAGTAAAATGATTCTAGATGGCAAAATCACTCCAACTGGTGTTCACAGACCCATAATCTCAGAAATCTATGAACCAATCCTCAAGGAACTTGAAACACTCAATATTAAGATGGAAGAGAAAATAATCGATCTATAACACCTAAAGGAAGTTGAGTTCAATCCCTGACTCTCATCTGTATTGCGGCCAATAGCTCTTCAGCTCGTTCAGTTTCTTTCTGAACTTCTGCAATTTCAGTCCTTAGTCGATATGTGTAACCAGAACGATTTCCATATCTTTCTAGATGACCTTTGCCATTGTTCCACATTCTGGCTAAGTAAGTGGATGCAGTACTCTTTGGTAAATCTTCATTAAATGAGTCTTGATAGATCTCGGTAACATCAAGTGAGGAAAACTTTCCATGTTTGAAAGACGCATAGATTATCAACTGCATCTTGTCATAATTACTCATAGACTCAAACCGTGTGTCCTCAATTCCTACCTCTTCAATCTCTTCACTGACTGGTTTAAAGATGAAACCTGTACTGGTTTCTAGAAAGACTTTAAATTTGACAAACATCTCTTCTATGCTTCCACCCTTTACCTGAAAACTAGACTCTTCTCCCATTGTTTCATCAGATACAATTATCTTGAAGTCAAAAGGAGATTCAGTCAGTGCTAAGATTTTCCTAAACCTATTAAGTGCTTCATCTGGTTTGACATATTTACATTGGAATATCTCACGAAGACCTGGTGCTGAACTGTATGTGAACTCATACACATAGTTAGTCCTATCTTCACTGGTCACACAAGGCTACTCCTATTTCTTTAACTATTCACATTCATGTAGAATGAAACTCCAAATAAGTGTGAGTATGTGAATTATCTATACCGAGATAAGAGCTACATAGTGTATAGATACACGTATAGAGCTCGTCCGCTCCGTTTTTATTGTGCTGACGTCCTGTCAAGTCTTTTTACCAACAAAGAAGCAATATGAAGTCTTTTTTCTTTGAAAAAAAGATATTCTCCAGTCATTTTATCATTCACTAATTTATCCATCTTGTGAATGAATGCGAGAGCATTTCATATGTCTTTTTACTTGTTTCCATAGGAAACGAAGGGGTGTGTCTATTCACAGGTATCTTGAAACATATACTATCTCTGTTCTAGTATTAAAGCAATAAGAAGTCTTTTTCCTGTAGAGCATTCACAATTAAGGCGCCATTCACACAAACATAGTGTGAATTGATGTAAATATGAATGACTTGCAAAGCTCAGTTACTACTTTGGAATCAGATAATCAGTAGGACTTTCTCCCAAAACCAATTGGAAATACTGCAGATTCTTTTTATGATCTATAACCGTTTCAAGCCTTCCTTTTGCCTCGAAATCCATACCATTTGAAACCTGTTCTGTGAATCGTCCTCGATAACTGACAAGCTTTCTAAGATTGATTGGATTAACACACTCTACCACATATTCACAAGGTGTGAATATAGACTCACTATCATTAACAATCTTGCCTGACACTAATCTTTGTCCTTTTTCTTGAAATGAAACATCACCATAGGCAAAATCAAGATCATTTGGATTCCGGACCAATCTCACAAAGAAGTGATAGCCCTCAAACAAACCCTGTAACACCTTCTTTCTCTCAATCTCTTTGAGAGTATTCCTCAAATCATTATGTTTACCCCATCTGAAGTTTACATGCTCATCCAACAGAAACCCGGAATAACGTTCTACTCCTTTGATAGATTTTATATTCTTTGCTAATTCTGAATAAAATCGTCTACAGGCTTCAAATCCGTAAACTACCAAGTCTATGTCTGAGTCTTCCCTTTCAGTTCCTACAAGCTGAGACCCTGTAATACCAATATCCGACCAGTCAATATCAGTCACTTCCACCAGTTTTTCAGATAGTTTCACTGATGCACGCCCCAGCTTGGTAGCTGTTTCAGTCTGTGTCCGAAGGCTAGCTAGATATTCCACTGGATTATATACCGATTTAATTTTGTCTTTGGGAACTGATTGCATAATTCTACCGTGAGTTTCACTGAACCAGAGATACGATGGATATCTATTCCGTAGAAAATCTTCTCTTTCATCCAGCGCATAGATTTTTCTGTAATCAATATTTGAATGATGTCTTTCATTTGTAGCTGGTGCATATCGAAGGTAAGCAATTATTCGATTTCTTGGATGAATTATACCCTTAACTTCAAAGATGAGTTCATCTGTAGTAATAACAAAATAACCCTCTACAAGCTTCTTGGTCACCAAAATCATTGCCCCTAGTGTATGACATGGTATTAAAGTCACTTATCTCATGAATACTATCCATGCCCACTGAACTTGATATAAAACACAACTTTGGTGTATATGATAACATCCCTGACTTAGCGTATTTCGATTCTGCAAGTACCACACTAGTCCCACGTCCAGCTATAGATACAATAACACATTTTCTCAATTCTGTTGTGGTTTCAACACGTCGTGGAGCTCATAGTCTTGCTGTGAAAGGTGGTATAATTGTTGAAGACACCAGAAAGTCTCTGGCCACATTTCTCCAAACCGAAAAATCTCAGATATCCTTCCAAAAGTCGATTCCTACTGCAGTTGCATCTTTCGTGTATGGATTCGACTGGAAAGCCAATAGGAAGAGCAAGATCGTGGTTGGACAGGGAGAAGAAAACTCGATTCTCGTTTCAATACTCCGAGCAGCAAATGTATTGGGACTAGATGTAGAGATTTCTCCAATTGATAACAAAGGAAACCTGATAATTGACGAACTAGAAAAAAGAATGGACGATAATACAGGCTTAGTAGCGATCAGTCATGTGTCACCAGGACTTGGAACACATAATCCCATACATACTATTTCTGAAATCGCACATCAATATAATTCACTTCTTTTGACTGATGCAACCCGTTCGGCAGGACTTACTGATGAACCATTGACATCACTTGGGTCTGATTTATTGATTCTGTCAGCCAACATAGGCTTGATGGGCCCCCCAGGGCTGGCTATCCAATGGATTGATAAATCAGTTGGTGAAATCCATAAACCTGGAATTCTAGGAGGGTCCTCAGTCACCAACATCGAGAATAATCACTTCGAGATTGCACTACAGCCGGATAAGTTTGAATCAGGCTACCTGAATATTCCAGCAATTGCTGGCCTAGACACATCTCTTAAGTATCTAACAGAATTATACGCTCAAGGACTTTTCAAGCACATCAAAACTCTCTCAAAATACTTAGTTCAGAAACTATCAGAGATAGATACTATCTTACTCTATGGTGAACCAGATGACAAAAACACTATTTTTGGCTTTAATCTTAATCCGGAAAGCGGAATCAACTGCCACGACGTGTCTCTATTTCTTGACGAATCAAACATAGCTGTTAGAAGTGGAGTTCTCTGTGCACACACTCTTGTTCAATCACTATCAGACGATGGAATAATCCAAGCCTCGATTCATGCTTACAACACACTAGAAGACATAGATCGACTTGCAGATACACTTCAAGTCATAACGAAGGATTTTCTATAGTGTAAATGAGGGAGGATAGAAGACAAAATACTGGATAATAATTGCTAGAAGAATCCCACTCAGAACCAACCCCTTACCTTTCTTGTCATTAACACCTGTAAACCACAAAATTGCCCCCACTAGTACAACTACGAATGCTGAAATATTGCCTATAAAAATCAGGAAATCCCAGATTTCCATAAAATACCCTGCTATCAGGTTTGCAAAATCATTCAGTGGACTAAGAATTGATAATCCCATTGATCTCACATAATTCTCTAATGCTCAGTCCGATTTAAAGACCTAAAGAACCGTGACTGATTTTGCAAGATTTCTCGGCTTGTCAGGGTCGTATCCATTTCTCAGAGCCATATAGTAACTAAATAGCTGTAGTGGAACAACGTAGGGCATTACCGAGAACTCTGCTTCTGTTATCTCTGGAACTGTAAACACATAGTCCGACAGTTCCGTTATCTCAACATCTTCTTTTTGAGTCACAGAAATAATAGTAGCACCCCTAGCCTTCATCTCCATTATATTACCAATAATACGATTTCTTGTTTCATCTGAGGGAACAACAAAGATAACCGGATAACCATCTTGGACAAGTGCTATAGGTCCATGTTTTGACTCACCAGCCGAATATGCTTCTGCATGATTGTATGCAATCTCTTTGAGTTTTAATGCACCTTCTTCAGCGGTAGCCATAGAAACACCTCGCCCCAAAAAAAGGAGACTTGGCTTCTCATAAAGAATTGAGGCGAGTTTCCTTGCCCGTTCTTCATTTCTTGAAATCACCTCAGATACGAGTTCAGGTAATTTCTCCAAGGAGCTACGTTTCTTTACAATTTCTTCGCTTTCTTTGAATCCCGTCATTTCTCCCAATGCCAAGGCAATCAAAGCCAGAGAAGTTAGTTGAACCATGAAGGTCTTAGTCGCAGCAACACCTATCTCTGGTCCGGCTTGAGTTAAAACTGTGTGATCTGCAAGACGTGTTATCGAGCTCCCAACAACATTCGTAATCGCTATTATCTTTGCACCATAATGCTTTGCATATTTGACGGCAGTGATAGTGTCTGTAGTTTCACCTGATTGTGTAATAGCAATAATACAATCTCGTTCTGACAACGATCCATAAACCGTATCTTGAAAATCACTCGCTAGTTCGAAGGATGGAAGAATACCTGAAAGAGACGCAAACATATGTCTTCCAGCTTTTGCAGCATGTCCAGATGTGCCCATTGCTAAAATATAGACATTCTCGGCTTCCCTTATCAGTCGAGCCGCGGTTTCAATAGTTTCTGACCGAAGTCTGAGTGTTTTTCTAATAGCATCAGGCTGTTCATGTATCTCTTTCAACATGAAATGGGGATATCCGCTTTTCTGTGCTTGGTCTGCAGTCCAGCTTATCTTTATGGAATCTCTGCTAACTATTTCTCCATCAGACAATCTCTCAATATGGATACCCTGGTTCGTTAGACTTGCTATCTCTCCATCAAGTAAGAGAATCATATCATTAGTGATCGGTAGAAATGCAGGAATATCAGAAGACACGTATGAAGCCCCAGACTTTGTACCAATAACAAGAGGGTTTCCATCACGCGTGCAAACAATCTTGTCATTTTCTTTAGTCGACATAGCTACAATAGCATATGTACCTTCGATTCTCTTTGTAACTTCCTTGATAGATTCTACTAGATTTAATCCCTCTTTCATCAAGTCTTCAATCATATGTGGAATGACTTCAGTATCTGTTTCTGAATTGAACTTATGTCCTTTCTCGGAAAGATTTTTTCTGAGTTCCATAAAATTATCAATTACCCCATTGTGTACAACAGCAATCTTATTTTCACAATCAAAGTGAGGGTGTGCATTTGACATAGATGGTGCACCATGAGTTGCCCATCTAGTGTGACCGATTCCTATCAGTCCTGGCATCTCATCAAGATTTAGACGTCTGTGAACTTCCTCTATCTTTCCCTTATCCTTCTTGGTATACATCTTATTATTCGCAATAGTAGTTACTCCTACCGAATCATAACCACGATATTCAAGACGTTTCAACGCTTGGTGTAGGAAAGGTGCGACATCACCGCGTTCTTGAACTACAGCAATTATTCCACACATCTCTGAGAAACCTCATGAGTAGTAGAACTCCCTCGTAGAATTGTGCAAAAAGGGTTTGTATCAGGTCACAATTGTACAACTAACGACGAAATGATTGATTATGTGACAGTCACCCGGTCAATTCAATTTCTATATATACAGAATCAGGAATTCGTACGCGCATTATTTGGCGGATGGCTCTTTCATCAGCATCAATGTCAATCAATCGCTTGTGAACTCTCATCTCCCATTTGTCCCATGACTCGGATCCCTGACCACAGGGAGTCTTTCTCGTAGGTATCACCATTCTACGAGTAGGCAAAGGAATTGGACCAGCCATTCGAACACCGGTCTTACGAGTAATTCTCTTAATTTGATTACACACACCATCCAAGTGTTCTGTACTTGTGCTAGATAATCTGATTCTTGCTCTTTGAGTCATCTAAGAATCCCTCGTGTCGAGTGAGGTGTCCAAAGTTTCCAAATCCGAACTGGATAAAAAGCTTGTCTTGTGTTTGACAGAATCCGCACATGCAGAAAGCAACGTCCATAAGCATAATGCACTCCATGAATATATGTGGCATAATTGAAACCCCTTACAATTGTCAAATTGGGCGGGTCTGTAATAACTTACAAGGACTCTTCCCCTCCAAGAATCAATTTCAAAAACTTGACCCGAATTGCCAAGGAGCTAAAGGAGTATAAAGGTGATCTAATCATCGTACTTGGCGGAGGCGCTCATGGTCATCAAGCGGCTCACTCACATGGATATGCAAATCCTGAAAGTCCCAAAGACATACTCTTGAAGGGTATTCCACCAATTCGTCATAATATGTCTGAGTTAGCATTATCTGTAGAAACCAGTTTGAATAAAGAAGGTATTCTCACAGTAACTATCCCTCCCTTTTGTTCTGTGACATTGAAAAAGGGTGTGATTCATAACTTTCCAATTCACATTATTAGAAAGTCATTAGATAATGGACTTGTTGTAGTGACTCATGGAGATGTTTGCTTCGACGAAGAAAAAACAGCTGCTATTCTTAGCGGAGACACAATCGCAGTGTATCTTACAGAAAAAATGAATGCGAAAACCATACTTATTGGAACTGATGTTGATGGAGTTTTAGACGACAACCCAAGATTAAACCCATCAGCAAAACACATCCCTTTGATAAATCAGAAAAACAAAGAAATGATTCTGTCAAAAACAGGACCTTCGGCAAACACCGATGTTACAGGCGGAATGGCCAAAAAAGTTAGTGAGCTCCTGGATATTGCTAGAAAAAACAGAATCATAGCTATTTTCAATCTCACAGTTCCTGCTCGTCTCAAATCTTTACTACGAAACGAACCAACCATCTGCACAAGAATCCAACCTTAGTCTACGTCACCAGAGCTGAAATATTATCGTCCATTGTTCTAACTATCAGATTGATCGGTGTCGTTTCAGTCTCTTCAAGGTACTCTGATGCAGTTAGAACACAAACGACCCTTGTAGATTTACAAGTCCTACAAGCTATATCACTATGCAAATGGAGGAGTGTGTTCAACTGCTGTTGGTTTGGAAATATGACATAAGAGGTGCCTTCAACACAAAGGTCATAGTAACCATGACTTTTCGAAACTTTGGAATGATGTTTCTTCAATTCATCTTCTATAATGTTTACAGCTTTCTCTTTTAGATTCCTAAGAACCGATGAATTTACCAACCACAACCCCTCAGAAAGATCTAAGTATTTTGAATCCTCGCTGACCCGTAACGCAATTAGAACTTCATCAGCCAATAATTCTGTTAGAGCTCGTTTCCCTTCTTCTATGCTTAGAGGAGCAGATCTCCTTTTCAATGACTGTAAAGATGTGGTTTCTATAAACTCTAAGAGCTCCTCCCATTTGACCTGACCATTAGATATGTCAACTAAGTCTTGAATTAGCCCAAACCATAAACGAATCTGGATAGCTCGGCTTGTTGCAGATCCCACATCATGCATTGCACCAATTAATCCAATCTGTTCACTCGGTTCAGTGTTCTCATTCAATTGTGTTTGAATCGATGAGTCTTGTGACAAATTTGAATCATTTGTTAGACCTTCAGTTATAGAATCTAGAGACCTTGGAAATGCTGATACCACGCTAACATCATTGAACTCCTCTGACGAGTCCATTAACTCCCTTAATTTTGCAGCTGCAACACTTCCTCTGACAACAACGATTAATTCACTGACACTGTTTTGAAGCTTATTCATTTGTTTGCGAATTTTATCCAAGGCAACTAGCATCGATGATGCTCTAAGATGTTCTGGAATGACTATTACAGCCTTATCTTCAAGGACAATGTCAGGCCAATCAAGAGTGCTAGAATTGGCAGACGGGTTGCACTCCACCCCTAATCTTCCAGAAATATACTCTACAATCACTCTTCTGACTGCATCTAATGCTTTTCCTGGTAGTGCGAATAAATACCCCCCATCAACAAGTGCCAGAGACTCCCTTTCCACACTACCTAATGAAACAAGATTACGAATAACTTCTGAAATGTCATCATCAACAGCATTAGAGTCTAGGACTGCAATGAGATTTCTGATTTCTCCTTCAGTAGCCCACTCTTCTGAAGCCAGAAATGCCACCACATGTCCCCCAAGTCTATCAAGTCTGTTAAAGACAAGCGTTTGAGCTTCATTGTCGTCATCTGACTTGGATATATCCACATCACTAGTTAATTCATCTTTATCTAGCAAATCATTCACGGGAGTTGGAGCAGGGTCACCCACATCACGAGATACAGTATCACCTATCACAGCTGCTGTTTCTGGAAATCGTTGTGTTACAATCTCAAAAGTTTCAGTGTGAGGAATACTCATCAAGGCCCTCCCACGTTTCAATGTACGGAGATACTGTTCTTGGTCACTAGTTAATGAAAGAAATCTTCCACCAACTTGACTGTCATATGGTAACCGAAATACTATCTTTGTTGATGTATTCGCTAATATGTTCGAGGAAATATTAGGTCTAGTAGATATAACAATGACACCTTGTCCTGTAGCTCGCTGTAGCATTACCATAGATTCTCCAGTTGTAACATCAGCCGCAGATTGTCTTGTATAACTCTCAGGTACAAGATTACTTGCCTCCTCTAATACAACAACATGATGCAACCCCTCCGAAACTCCTCGCTTCATAGCACTATCAAAGATACGTTTGGCGACAAGATTGTAAAGGAGTCTCGCAGAATCCATTCCTCCGATACGTGCAACGTACGAAAGGTCAAGAATGACACGTTTATCCAATAGATCTGAAAATCGAACCGTATCAGAGCCACCACCAAGAATTGAGCCCAATGGCTCACGAGTCAATACTTCAAGACGGTTGAGTAATGCATCCCTAGTCATATTTCCAATGCGATCATTACTAGCTAGCATCGAAACAGCTCTCACTAGAGATTGAACAGAGTTATCATGATCTGTTGTTTCTACCAGACTCATTACAGAATCACGAAGTAATCTTTCCATTGCTGGAGAGAGTTCAGAAGAGTCACCCCTCTCATTCAACAGCTCTCTCAAAATCTTAAATGTAGAATGAGCATAGTTATCATCATTTACCATTTCTGAATCAATAAGATTGATTACAAACGAAGTATCAAGACCTGGTTTCAAAACAAGGATATCTGAATCACCATTACCAATCAAACTAAGGTACTCCGACCCCTTGATATCAAATATCCACCAAGGCACATCCGTTTTCATACTAAGCTGTGCCATAAGGTGTTTCACAATAGTTGTTTTTCCAGTTCCTGTTGCTCCTAAGATAGCAACATGTTCTTTCAGCCAATCAATTTCCAATCCGACTTTTGATAGACGACGGTTTCCAAATACTGTTTCTCCAATAACAAGTTCATTATCTACTAATTCTTTTGCAGGAACAGGAAAGATTGGGACACGTTTTGGCGCGATGATTGGAAGCTGCTGAATTGGAGTGTTGACAAAGGATGACAGCCGAGCAATATGCACACGCTGCCGTTTCAAATGACGGCGAGATAGTACTCTTGAAACTATCCGCTTCGAAAGCTTCTGATGGCTGAGTTTGATTGAATCACTACCACCCCAAATCGAATGAACTAGTCCAATCACTCCATCTAAAACAGATTTAGTATTGCTGTTTGTTGGAAGATTCACCTTGAAATATACTGTTACATCAAACCAACTAGCTTTGTCTTGGATTTCTTCATAACGAGTCAACAGCCTTTTTTTCGCTGAATGATCTTTAAGTGATTCCTCCTTCCTTTTTTCCTTTGCCTGAATACTCTTCCACTGATTCTCAAGTGTACGTTTTTCTTTGCCTGGCTTGGATGAAGAAAAAATGCATGTCATGCTTGTAGTGTATCCTTGTCCAAGAGCTGTAGCGATGAAGGTTCCAACCTGTGAAGTGTCTTGGGTTGGAAAAGTCCGAGGCAACCCCTGCAAGGTAATCAAACACACAGATTGAGTCTTATCATCAATGACTATATCTTTGGTATTAATCTGAACACACTCCAAATGAGTCAATATGGCATTTTTTAGGAAATGATCCTCTAGAAGTTTCAGTTCTATATTGCTAAGGGAAGAGAAAAGAATCGCCTCGGTCCTTGTAGCTTCCCTCCTCAGAATCTCTTTAATAAGTTCTGAATCATGCCCAACTGCAGTAATGAAAATACGTAGAAATGGTTCTCCATCTGTCACACCTGCTTCAAATGCCATGGTTGCGGATTTGTGCATTCCTGCACGCATGGCTAACAACATACTCTCGTTATACCTAGGTTTTCCATTCTCATCTAGATACACCGATCCGGATACTGATACAATATCAAGACAACATGTACCGACAATATAGTCATCAAGCTGAACAAATAATGTACTCCCCTCAATAGAAGATACCAAGCTTTGGAAACGAATTTGGTTTATAGTCAATAATAAGCCTGTAATAATGGGCACAAAACAGAGTACTAATTCAACAAGTGTCTTTAGAGGTACCACTGGTTGGTCAGATAGTCCTGTCAATGGTAATAGATACACTACTAAAAGATACAGCCCAACAAGGATGATTTCAATTGCCCAAATCAAACTTACTCGTGATTTTGGTCCTCTGTACACATCATGAGAAATGAAACCTGTGCCTTCACGTCGGGATAAGTAAAATGGCATCTAATAATTCCTCATCACGTTCATTTTATCCAAGAACGGTTGTTTACAGAACCGAACCATCGTACTGTTGTTTAGCATATGAACACCCCCAAACAGATTGCAAAACAATACATAATCTATAGGAGAATAAAAACCCCAAAGCCGAATGATGAACTGGTGACGAAACTACTGAAGAACGAATCTCATACACGAAGTCAGTACAAATGTACTGATTTTCAGAATCTCAACTTGTATTCAACGTCGAATCACTAACATATTCCAAGGAGGTCATAATCATTAGAAAATCATACTGGTTCTCAATAATCCTCCTTTTCCTCCTATTCACGTTATCCATATTCGCTACTGAACAAGTTGTAGCTGAGGGTGAAACAGTGGTGACTCGAGGAAACGCAATTACAATCACAGCCACACTTCTTCAGAATGGCAGCTATGGAAACCCTGTACCAAATCAGTGGATATCTTTCTTTGACCAGACTTTTGATACTTTCATTGGTTCCAGAAAAACGGATGCCAATGGCATTGCATCAATAGTCTGGGACATCCCTTTAATCCACGCGCTTGGTCCAACAACTCTCAATGTGACATTCTATGGTAATGAGTCTCTTTCGTTGTCACCGACGTATCAACAGATTGTACTGACAATACTATCATCTACAAACATTGAGATCAATCCGGTATCATATTTACTATCCTCAGGAGACTTACTGTCTTTCTCGGTTCATCTATCTGATGACTCGAATAATCCAGTATCAGATGCGATGATAACGGTTCTCAAAGATGATACTCCACTTGGTGTGAGTATAACCAATTCCTCAGGAGATATCGATTTCAAAATCGAGTGTAACAGTTCTTGGAGTACACTAGGATACAATGATATCCGTGTTGTTTTCAAACAGGATTTGACAAACTATCTCGACGCATCTGAATTCATATTCACAATAGAGATTGTACAAATTCCCACCTCTGTTGTCATTCTGAACTTACCTTCAAGTGATGTAGTACTCGATGAATCTGTAGATATTTATGTCAAACTCTCCGAAACGAACCACACACTCCAAAACGAACCACTTCAAGTGTTCTTGGATGGTTCTCTTCTATTTCCTATTACTTCTAATAGCTCAGGAGTAGCTCATCTTCATTTAGAGGTTGATGAAAGATTCACACTTGGCATTCATACATTGAGAATCCAGTATAATGGAACCGAACGATACTCCGAATCCTATACCGATTTCTTTTTTTCAGTTTCGAGTCCTGTTCAGATTATTACTAGAGTTCCTGAGTTATGCACAATTGGTTCTATTATTGAAATTGAAATCACTGTTTCTGACTCACTAGGTCGTCCAATCCCTAATTCCATAATATCAATAACAGACTCCATCTCTAACCAGAGCTTCACAACGCCATCAAGTTCATCCACAACTACTCTCAATCTTCGATGGGACCTTCTAGGACCTCCAGGTATTCATGTTCTCCACATTGAACTGACAGAAAACCCATTCCTAATGAACACAAGTGTTAGTAGTACTTTCTCAGTCTGGTCCGTACCAGAGATATCACTAATACACTGTAATGTAGATCATTACGCTTCACCCGGTCAAATGGTCTTCTTTGAACTTCTGATGACTAACTGGGCTGGCAATTGTTCTCTCAGACCACTTCAATTCATGATAAACAATGTACTCCAGTCAACAGCAGTCACCAATACAACTGGCCAACTAACTTTCTCCTTTGCTGTTCCTCAAATTGAGTTTCAGTACAATATCTCCATCCATTATATTGGAAATGAAACACTATTCGAATCAATAGCCTCATTTGAATACATTCTTCAAGTCACTAAACTGATGCCTATAAGACTTGGACTTGATTTCTATGAAGTCAATGCACCTCTTCATGAGCTATATGTGCATCTGACACTGAGGTGTCTTAATGGATCCACACCGAAAGGAGTATTGGTAAATTTCAACTGGTTGCAAATAAGTATGACCACTCAAACCACCGATGAAGGCGTTATCACGCTTCATCTTCCAGTTCCCGCTACAATTGGTACCTATATTCTATATTATGAATCAGAATCATCAAACTCAATTGTTTCATCCAGTGGTTCATTTCTAATTGAAATAACAACATCCGATGTGATGTCACTCCAAGGAGTTGGAATCAGTGGTATAGCGATTGCTTTGATTGCATCAGTTTGTATTACGGCTATTCCAATAATCCGACGAAAATACCTCATAGATTCATAAGAATGGTGCTCCGGCCGGGATTTGAACCCGGGTCGGGGGATCGAGAGTCCCCCATGCTGGGCCGGACTACAATCGGTATCATTGTATCACAAAGTACAATGTTCTACCGGAGCCGTATACGAAATGCCAGTCCGGAGCGTGAGAGGGCCCGTCTTGACTTCTACAAATAAGCCTTTCTCATAACAAGACTGCAAATCTTATGGTGTACCGAATAACTGAGTTAGACTACTCCAACTGTCCTGCAAAAGCTGCAATAATCCCTCTACAACATCTTGTGCCCATCCCGTAGCCTGAAGGATAACAGCAATTACAATAGAAACCGTAACAACCGCAAGGCCCAGGAGTAGACTCTCCTCAACAAGTGGGCCTCCCTGTTCATTACGAATCAGACTATCATCCTTTGTCAAAATCTTTTACCTCTACTACTTGTTCATTCATCTCCTTTTAAGGCCCCCAGAAACAATCTCCTATTCCTCCTATAATCTGTGTTCATTAAACGCCATAGGATTTCCGTGAAACCACATTCTCTCACCAAGCATTTCAAAATCAAGGTTGCACATATTATTGTGAACAACATCTATCAGATTTTTCAGAGCAGGAATATGGCTCTCAACTCCAGACTCTCTCGCACGAGTCATAAAAGCACCGTCTTTTTTCCAATTACCTATTACTCCTATAGCGTTGTCATACACTGTATTCAGACCACAGAATTCCAAGATACCATTTACCATTTCTCTCCTTATCTCTGAAATCTCACTAACTCTACGTTCTGACTCTCCTGGTCTAGGTTTTTCAAGTGTTACAACAACATCCATGAGGGCAAGACTATCATTGTTAATCCCATGCCCCAATTTCCATCTAGAAATTAGACTTGCAGCTGACTCACTATGACATGTTTGAATTGTGCGAAGACCTGCTGAAACAGCTTGAAACAATGCCTTACTATGTTCTGCTGTTTGTATTTCTCCAAGAATAAGATAATCTGGTGATCTATGAAGGCATTTGATTATCTCATCACTCTTATTGAATTTTGATATCTGTTCGTCTACCGGATTCACCCTGAACCGAACCTGATGATGATCTCTTTGTGTTCTACTCTCAATAGCGTCCTCGATGTAGATTTTTCTCCACCATTTTGGGGTTGCCATATCCAAAGCATTCAGTAAAGTTGTCTTCCCTGTTCCAGGGCCTCCTGTTATTGTGATATTGAAACGACAAGTAATCGCAAAAAGCAAGACAGCCGCCACTTCTGGGGTCATTGTAAAATTTTCAATCAAATCACTAACTGAGAATGGATTGTTTCTAGCTCGACGAATTTCAAGGTGTAACCCATCCGGACTAAGTGGCGGCATGCTGGCAGAGAACCGTAAAGAAGCACCCTGAATCTGTAAATCCATTTTAAGAGAAGGATTACTTCTGTCTAAGTGAAGATTACTCTCAGATCGAATTAAAGTCACAATTCTTGGTACTTCATTTTCTTCGAAAGTAATATTGGTAACACACCTTCCATAATTCTGATGATCAAAATATACCAGGGCTCCTGGGTGGTCAAGATATATCTCTTCCACCAAATCATCAAGAATGATTGGCATCAGCGACCCGAGAACATTTCGACGATGAGATATAATTTCAGAGAGTCTAATCCTAGTAGTTTCATTAATCTCAGGTATCAGCTTCATTATATGCATCGAAATATCGTTTCTCGATTGGTTCAGCCTTTGAGATATGTTTTCCTTCAAAGAATATCGTCTACTCTCAAACTGCACTTTACTATGGCTCAGTTCTTCAATAAGAGAGGATTCTAATTCAGTTCTAACAAGTGGAACAACAATATGTTTAGAATGATTGTGTTCTCCAAGTTTGAAAATTGAAAGATATGTCCCAACTTTGTATACCCCAAAAGTATATTCCATATTATCGAAAAGACTGTTATTTATACCAACAAAGACGGTTTCCCACCCATCAGTTCTCCATGGAGGTTCATTTTGTTTCAAACTGCATGACTGACAATAGTGAAACAACCCTTTCTCAGACTCAACTAGTATTATCTGTGATTTGTTATCTCCAGATTCTCTGATATCACCAAGTTTCATGCAGCCTTGATTACTATCATGAGAGCATTTTTCACAACGTCCAACTGAACAACGGATTATATAACATTCTGAGCCCATCTAATTAATCACCTCATAGTATCTACTTCTTATTCGAGAAATTGCAAGATAATCTCCTAGATGAATAGCAGATCACTATATACTCGCATGAGAAACCTCGATGATTTTCTTCATCATCCCGAAATGATCTCTAATACTGTACTCAGCCACCTTTGTGGCAGTCGACGCAAGCTTCTGGGTCATTACCGCCCTTTTTCCATACTGCATAGCTATTAGTCGGTCACTAGCATAAGCTGCTGATACGGTGAATATGAAAGGATTTCGTCCTCCTCGTTTTGAAGCTGGTATCGTTTGGAGAACTTCTAGGATTTTGTTTCTAAGTGCATTCTCATAGTCTTTTATCTTCCAGCCTCGTGATTGAACCTTGCTGACCACCCTCGGACTATTCATCAGCATAGAAAGAACTCTTGGGACATAGTCTTCTGGTTTTCTTATCTCGGGAGAATGCCCTGTAAGAGATTTGAGTCTGAGTGCTTCGCGTACAATCGCTCTTACATTAACACGATGGCCACACTTTTCAAATACATCAGCTATTTCATCAAGAGTAATTGGGGCTTCCTCTTTGAATTCCCTTACAGCCATCAGAAGACAAACAGCGATCAACAGAATGTTGTTGCTAATCCCTCCTACTGTTTCATTTACTACCTTCTTATACAAATATGCAGTTCGATCACGAACTTGTTCGTTTATCATAAGCAGTTTTGATACATGATTAAGCGTTCGCAGAGCCCTATATTTTGCCTCATTCTTTCCAATTCTGATTCTAGTGCTATAAATTGTTTTTAGACGTTTGAACTTTTTCTGCATTCTTCCAGAAAGTGCTTGTCCTTGGGCATCCTGAAAGTACCTGTCTTTATGAAAGCCTATGTAACTACCAAGACCATCTACAATGTGCATCCGATTTCCCAGAGACACATACATACTCGCGTCTGGGGAATCATCGCCAGGTCGTTCTCCCATTTGGTATGTGGGCAAAACATACTCTCTTGAGAGTACCAAACCGCACTCAGCACACACTATATGTCCATGACTAGTGACCAGAAAGCCACCACAGTCAGGACAGGATTTTGAATTCGTTAAACGAGATTCACATATTCCATCAGTCAATAACCACACCCATTATGAGTGTGTACAATCAATCCTAACTAAGTTTCAGATATCAAATATACACTCACGGAGAGGAACAGTCTGTCCAAGTGAACTCCAGCCCGCAGTGAGCGGTCTTTAACGGTCTGGTCAGAAAGAGAGATGACCGAAAGTAATCAGATTTGCACCTGATTGTCAAGATTTTACATAATTGCTAGAAAGAACTTCTTAGAACTGAAGACATTGCTTTGGCTTGGAGTGGCTTTACCAAGAGTAAAGACTAGTCGAAGCCCACCTACAGATCCAATAACCTCAAGACCGTTTTTCTCTTGTTTCTTAAAGACACTGCTCTCTACATACAGCTTTGCTTTTTCCCCTTTTGTAATTGGTTTGGAATCAATAACAACTGTTATCGAATCATTGGCTTTCAATGCATCACACAAAGCATCAGGAAGCTCCAAGGTAAGTGTAGCACCATCACTTTTCGATGACACTTTTAATAGCTTCAGTCTTCTCGTTTCAGTTTCATCAATAGAGTCAATAACAGCACTCTTGAGCTGAATCACCATGATGCTATACCTCTTCTCGTTAGAGTCTATAGTTGACGAAATATCATGCGAATTAAACCTACCGTTGAATCCGTGTGCAGTTTTTTAGGAGAAACAAAGACAGTTTTCTGGTGTAGTAGTTGAAAAAGAAAGCAACCATGCTCATCTTTGTCCTTATTATTGCATATCTCACTATTCCAGTTTCAGCATTCTATTTTGACTTTCAGTATTTTGAAACAGACAAATTCGTATACGAGGTTGGAGAAACAATTAACATGGTTGCAAAACTTGTTGCAGATTTCAGCGACGAAGGATGGTGTTATGTTTCATTCGCTGTAGTAACTGATTTAGGACCGTTTTTTGCAGATGAATATTTCATTCCACCCTCTCCTACAGTTCGTTATCTAAATTCATCATATACAATCTTACCAGCACATACGAATCCGACCGAAACAGGTGTGCAAGCCTTTGCACTTTTTACTGTAGAAATTTTCGATACAGTGTATCAAAGTGCAGGAGATAATATCGAAATAACAATCAACAGAGGACATCTCGCCGCAGTCCCTTTGACTACCCTCTCCATTCAATATGGCCTGAACGCATCTCTCCCAATTATGATTGCAAGTGTACATAATGAGAATGTTGTTTTTTCAGGCGAATCAGTTAGATTGCATGTAGAAGATATGAGTTCACAGAATGTGTTGGACCTGAATACAACTACAAGCTCTGAAGGAATGATATATCTGAACTGGACTAAGTTATTAGGTCCACCGGGTTTTTACAATCTGACGATTTCAAGTGATGGGAACGAGGACTTTCTCCCGTTTACTGACTCATTCGAAGTCACAGTGCTTCCTGCCGCCTCAAATCTAACTATAGTATCATCACCAGAAGCAGTCTTTTGCCAGTCACCTGATGGGACCCATATTAATCAGGCTGAGCTAGTTATAGAACACTCAGATTTGGAATCGTGTCCAATAGAAGATAGTATGGTTCTATGGACCACAGGTTTTGGCTCTGGCATCTTGTCGAGCCTTGGGAACGGGAAGTATTCAACAATGATCCCTTTCAATACAAGTCCAGGACTTTATCACATCAACATCACTGCAACCAATCCTCAATATCAAACAGCCCAAACAGCAGCCGATGTGAATGTCTTAGCAAACTCCTTATTATTCTCAATAGACCACTATTACTGGAATGTAACAAGAGGAGAAACTGCGACTATAGAGTTTTTCATTGAATCAACTCCTGATTGGAATCAGTCAATACAACTTCAGCTAACAGATGAACATATGCAGTTTTCAATAATAGCTGATGTTCTACCAAATCAATCCTGTTTGGTAAATATACCAATTTGGCATAACCTCTCTGTAGGACAACACTCAGTCAATGTATATCCGATAAGTGGATATTATCAATTCATTACACCTCCGCAATTCAACCTCATTATCTTTGGAATCATCGAGATCAATGTATCAGCTGGAATCACATATTATGGAGAATTTTTAGAATTCAATCTGAATGTTTTAGATGACAACAATCAACCTGTTCATTTGGTCAACGTATCTATTTTCTGTGACAATGCTCTATCCCCTCTTGCGATAACTGGATTCGTCAATTCAAGTATCAGCCACATTGTTTCTCTTCCAATGTGGATTGTCCCAGGAATGCATAACATCACCTTCGTAGTCAGAAGTCATTACTTCCATCTTTCTAATAACTCACTCCCACTAAGAGTCTGGATGCGTACAAACATCACCATCGTGATAACAGCAAGTGACACGGTGTCGAACAATCATCTTCAAGATTTATCCATTACACGAATCATCTCATGCGGTTCAATCATGACTCCTCCCCCAATCTTGTTCACAGGAATAACCTCTGCAGATCCCTTTACAGCACGACTCACCTCTCTTGAAAGTTGACCAAGACTAAGTTCTGGAACCAATAGCATATCAACAGACTCTGCAAACTCTCTGATCGCATCATCAGGAAATGGCCACAATGTTCTCAATCTCAAGGCTCTAAATTTATTCTCAGAAACAATAAGCATCATTTCATCAACCGATCTTGATGTGGATCCGTATGACACAACACCCCATTGGGCTTTATCAGGTCCGGTGATTTGATAATCTTCCAAGATATCACGAGCGTTCTGAATCTTTTTTGACAATCTACGAACTAACCTATCATGAACTTCTGGATCCGCGGTTTTTCTAAATCCAAACTCATTATGTGTAGATCCCGTTACAAGTAGATTTAGTCCATCACCAAATTTAGGCATGAATTGATGCCCATCTGCATCAACAGCTCCATAGGGCATGTCCCCCTTTTTACTGAATCTTCGTTTCACCAATGCATTTCTACTTCTATCAATTATGATTTTCTCTCGAGAATGTGCGACAATCTCGTCTGATAAAAGAATAACAGGGTGCCGCAGCCTTTCAGAAAGCGCGAATGATTTCAATGTCAATTCATACGTTTCCTGTGCTGAGTTAGGAGCTAATACAACGCTCTCATAATCTCCATGAGTCCCCCATCGTGCTTGCATAAAGTCTCCTTGAGCCGCCTTTGTAGCCTGCCCGGTGCTTGGACCAGCTCTCTGAACATCCACGACAACACAAGGAGTTTCAGTCATAATTGCATATCCTATATTCTCTTGCATCAGACTAAACCCAGGACCTGAAGTTGCAGTCATTGATAAAACACCACCCCACGAGCTACCAATCACAGCGGAGATAGCTGCAATCTCATCTTCCATCTGAAGATATACCCCTCCAACCCTAGGAAGCTTGTCTGACATAATTTCAGCAATCTCAGATGCAGGGGTGATGGGATAACCTGCAAAGAATCTACAACCTGCAGCAATTGCGGCCTCAGCACAAGCTTGGTTTCCTTGCCAAAATTCTGTTGTATATCTATTGGTGGACATAGCTATGACTCCAGACTGGCATTGGTTAGCATTGCCAAGATAAGGTTACTCTTACAACAACAGTTGAATGCCGATAGTCTTTTATCAAATTTCAATCGGTGGGTCACAAGGCGACCGTGGTCTAGTCTGGTTAGGACGGAAGCCTCCCAAGCTTCCAAGCCGGGTTCAAATCCCGGCGGTCGCACCATTGCTTTTCGTTAGATTTAAGGGAAATCAAACAACTAGGTCTATGGCGAGCGATGATTGCTATGACCCCTATGAGTCAGAAATGACAATGATATGGATCTTGAGTTAGGAGCTCGCCATTACTTTCGGCAACCCCCCCTTTTTGTATACATTTAATCGTATGCTCCGCAAATCCTTTTAAGGTGCATTAGTAAAATTCCAATTGGTCTGTCATGTCGCATGACTATATTGAGGATGAACTAAGTAAGCGCAGTGTGTTCAAGTCAGAACAATTCCTTTCCATCGACTATGTGCCAGAAAGTCTTCCTCATCGGCAATCAGAGATTAGGACGTTAGTTCAAAGTTTCAAGACCTTAATTAGCTCTCCAGGCAGAACAAGCCATAAATTCATCATTGAAGGACCTGTTGGGACTGGAAAAACAGCTGTAGCAAAACGCTTCTCTGAGCAAATGATTCAAGCCGCAAAAAGACGAAACATCCGACTTCATAGTATCCATATCAATTGTCGTGTCAATAAAACTGCATACCTTGTTTTTCTTCGGGCACTAAGAGAATTCAAACCAAGATTTCCCAGGCGTGGGCACTCCCCTGATGAGCTCTTACAAATGTTAGTTGAGGTTCTTGATGAGGAGGACCGCTACCTCCTATTAATTCTCGATGAACTTGATTATTTTATCAGACAAAGAGGTGCAGACATCCTCTACGATCTAACACGACTCATGGATGATAGACTAAATGCCACACAACGTCTCTCAATTATCGGGATAGGCCGCAGAATTCCTCTTGATGATGACATATTAGACTCAAGCACGCGTAGTACCCTACAACGCAATGTGCTCAGATTTTCTAAATATAACCGAAATGCTCTCTATGACATACTTCAAGATCGTGTAGAAATGGCCTTTGAGAAAAAGGCAGTTATGGATGAAACAATCCAAGTCATATGTGATATCGCTTCAGAACATGGTGATGCCCGTTACGCAATTGAGCTTCTATGGCGTGCTGGTAAACGCGCTGACCGAGAACGAACCGACACAGTGATTCCAGATTTCGCTCGTCGCGCGAAAGCTGACACTCATCCTGAACTCAGAAAAGAAGTCTTCGCGACACTTCCAACACAACATAAACTTCTGTTGCTTGCTGCAGCACGACAACTTAGAGAGATTCGTAGTGCTTACGTCACGATAGGAGAAGTTGAAGAGATGTATCGCTCGATATGCGAAGAGTACTACGAAGAACCACGGGCACATACCCAAATCTGGGAATGGGTTCAGGATCTTCATTCTCATGGAATAATAGACACAAAGAAGTCAGGTACTGGTCAAAGAGGTCAGACTACACTCATTGGATTTTCTGATGTTCCAGCTGAAATGTTAGAGCAATTTTTGTCTGGAATACTTGACTCATCTAAGGGGGCTATGAGAAAATAAATGAACGCTGAAATCGCACCCAAAGTTGCCATTGAAGACATATTCTCCTCAAGAGGGAGAATCAAAATACTAAAAGAACTCGCTATGGCCACCGAGTTGAACATCTCGGAACTCTGTAGAAGAGTTGACCTGAATCATAGTTCAACAAAATCTCATCTAGAGGTATTATTAAACTCAGGTCTCATAGAAGAAAAGAAATTTGGTAGAATCAAAATATATAGGTATAAAATTGAGGATCTCAGGGCTCGTTCATTAAGAAGTCTATTTAATCTCTGGGAGTCATGATGAGGTCGTCATGACATGACAAAATATCTCACTCGCTTGTTTTATCTTGGTGACCGATATCACGGTTCACAGCATCAACCAGAACTTAAGACAGTACAAGGAGAACTGATTCAAGCAGTCACAGATTGGAGTGGGGAACATCACTCTACTCAAACAACTCAATTTTCTGGCAGGACCGATCGAGGAGTTCACAGTGTTGGACAATTAGTTATGATTGAAACAAACGAACAACTCAATATTGATAAAATCAACCGATATCTTCCTGATGACATTATATTGTGGGCATCAATAGAAGCCCCATTGAACTTTGCACCACGTTACGATGTGTTGATGCGGCACTATCGATATTATCTTGACAAATCTTGGGCTACATTGAACCTTGGAGCTGTTAAGAAAGCAGCTTCCCTCTTAATCGGTTCTAATGATTTCAATGAGCTAGCTAAGCCCGATTCAGGTCGAAATACCGTTACAACAATCCTCAACATATCAGTCTTTGATCATGACGATATATACTATCTAGACATCTATGGCACACGATTTCTCTGGAAGCTTGTACGCAAGCTAGTTTCTCTACTCATAGAAATTGGTACTGGAAAAATTAGGCTTGATATGATTGACAGTATCTTGTCAGAACAGAGAGTTCTAGCAAGTGGTATCAAACCAGCGCCTCCCGAAAATCTGGTTCTAATAGAAACAATAGTTCCATTCAAGATGAAGCTGAGTAAATATGCTATAAAACTGATTCAGAAAAAACTCAACGACCAACTTAACCAGTACAGACGCTCAGTCATCACACTGAACAATATTATCGACTACTTTTCTGTACCAAGTTCGATCTCTCAACATTCAACCAACTCGCAAAGACACTCAGACTTTTAGGCTTAATCTTGACAATCTCATTGATTGTATCAAGATGAGTCTGTCGTACTCTTCTTTTTGAAACCCCAGTCACTACAGACAAAGATTCCAGAACATCAATCTGTTTGTCGCGTTTCCTATTACCTTGCCAAATCAAAAGAGGCCATGAAGGCTGTGAATATTTAACACGCCGAAAAGGTGTTTTCGACCGACTCATTGCCACCCCTAAAGACAAGAAATCGAAGAAATATGACAAAAGCTTCCAATTCTGATTAATCATAATTCTTCCAAGTGTGACGTCTGCAAGAGACAGTTGCTCAAGACCCTCATGAAGCTCAATCGAATCTAAAAGATGTAAGTGAAGATTTTCCTCTAACCACAGGACCAAGGAATCATGATTCAGCTCAGACTCATTTAGAGCTTTTCTAGCCATCTTTGGATTGACTGAAGCAAATAAGTGACGTAGAGTTTCCTCGGTTTCTCGCTTTGAATCTCTAATGATTGGTTCAGAGATTAGACTTGCCGAGCCACTTCTTACATACGACTCCAAATCAGAGATCGCCGCACGAACGTCACCTCTAGAGCTCTCAATAATCTCGTCAAGCGCTTCACTAGAAACCTCTACTTTATTCTCAGATACAATTTTTTTCAAAATTCTTTTAATATCATCATTCTCGATTAAGTCATAATTGAAAATCTGGCAAACCTTCATCAAATCTTTAAGACGTGGACTATCAGGGTCATTAGCAGTCATCACAATTGGGTGAACTGTATCCTTGACGACCTTCAAAATTGCACCCACACCTCCTCTGTCGCTTGTCCCCGAAAGACCGTCCACCTCATCTAACAAGATAAGTCGAAATCTTCCATCGAGAGTTTGTTGTGATGCAGCTCTCCAAACCAGTGTTTCTATACTATCTTTGTTTCTTTTATCACTTGAATTGAATTCTACAAGTTCCATGTCTAAATCGTTTGCTAGCGCCCCCACAGATGCAGTTTTTCCGGTTCCTGGTGGCCCAACAAGAAGAGATGCCCTCTTAACTGGTATCTCTGATTTCCAAGATTCCACCCATTCCCTCAGTTTCTCGATGGTTTTCCGGTTTCCAACCAATGCATCAAGTTTCCTTGGACGATGTTTCTCAGACCAAGGCAGATTTTCTTTATTCATTAAGAATCACTACCAAGCCCTATGCGCGCTAAGAGCGATGAAATCTGAATTTCACCATTTGCGCCTTCACCAACACGAAACTCAATCTCTGCAGTTTGATTTAGAATGTCCATTCGTTTTCGATTATCAAGATTAAGACCCTCAATCTCTCGATGTATTTGTTTTACCAAATCTATTGGCGAAACTCCTTGTTGACAAATCAAATTCCGTAAACTATCAAGTGATTCGGTATATTTTCCTTCTTGGGCTTCATTAAGCATTTTTCTTACAACTTCTGGGTTTGCTCTTCCCGATATTGAGTAAACTATCTCATCATTGATTTTCTGACCTGTTGATGATGCTGCTTGAAGCAGATTGATAGCCGCTCGCATATCACCTTCAACAAGATATAGAATCGCATTAGATCCAGCTTCAAGTAAACTAACGCCTTCTTTTTTGGCAATATACTTGAGTCTACTACCAATATCATTGTCATCAAGTCTTGAAAAACGGAATATTGCACATCTCGATTGAATAGGCGGAATAATCCTACTGGAATAATTACAAATCAATATCATCCTACATGAAGCAGCATATGACTCCATTGTTCTTCTCAAGGCATGTTGAGCATCAGCAGTAAGGTGATCAGCCTCATCAAGAACAAGTATTTTGAATGGAGCACCACCTGATGGCATGGTCCTTGCAAAATTCTTGATTTGATTTCTTACGACATCAATTCCTCTTTCATCACTAGCGTTGAGTTCTAAGAAATTTCGTTCAAAAGAGTCTCCAAACAGATCTTTAGCCATAGCCATGGCCGCAGTTGTTTTACTTGTTCCCGGCGGGCCTGCAAAGAGACAATGAGGCACGGTTCTGGTTTCTACAAACTTCTTGAAACTCTCAATTAGTGCTTCTTGACCAATGATTTCACTCAGAGTCGGTGGTCGATATTTTTCTGTCCACAAATCCAAATCCATTTGAAGTTCCCATCCAATACTGAAGACTTGAAGGTCTTTTTTTGCCAGAATTTATCACGACTTTTCCATGACTCCTTAAAAGATTCACTGGCAACATCTTCATGCCCATTCAAGAACAGAACTAATCATTCTAACTCGCCACCAGAGAGCAAGGGCTTTATCTTAGATACTCCAGATTGAAGTGTGGGATTTCATGAAGCTATGCAGCGAAGTAAAAGACGAGATGAACCGCTTTGAAATGATGTTTCTTAATGAAATGCGAGAGTGCATTTTTCAGAAACCCATTCCTTCGATGATCATTGGTGGTGTTGTAACAGGCCCATTCAACAAAGGTGACCGAGTAAGTTTTCCTAATTGGGTGATAGAACGATTAATGAAACATGACCTAGTAGATATTGTACCTGAAGATGCGTATGACTCGCTAAGAAGACTTCAAAATCTTTATCGTGCAGAAGAAAAACAACCACACAAACTTCAGACATTTCAACCATTTCTCTATACTGCACTTAGTAGGAAAGTTATCCGACTGCAGAGCGATAGAACATCAATAGACCCCCGAAAATATGATGAAATCGAAAAACTACAAAGTATGGTGCCTTTCTTGGCTGAAACTCGATTGTCAAAGATACTCCGAGTTGCCAAATCAGGTGCATATCAGGAGAAGCGAAATCAGATGGCTTACGAAGAAAGATGGCTCTGTGAACAGCTGATTGATTTACTCTCTGGATGGCGCCAAAATATTATGGAATGAGAAATTCGTATTAGTGCCCTTAAATACAAATCGAGAAGAGCTAAGAGTTAAGATAGGAGTACTGACACACGCAATACAAATCCTCAAGAAACAAAAATGATCGAGGCTAGTAAAGATGTCTGCTTATGAGGAACAGGAAAGATTCGAAGAGTTCCTAAGAACATACAAAGATGAATTGGGCACCTTGACCTATTGGTCACGAATCCAACAAATGTCAATAAATGACGAACTGTCACTCACTGTCGATTTTCAAGACCTGACGAGCTTCGATAACGTTTTCATGGCATTAGCCGCAGAAGATCCCCAGAAGTTCCTAGAGATGTCTGATAACGCTCTAGTTTCGGTATTACGTGTTGAAGATCCGGACTATGTCAATAGCATTGATATCAGTATGATAAAGACCCGATTTGTAAATTATCCTGAACATGTGGCATTGCGAGCACTTCGATCACGACACATTGGCAAGCTGATACACATCAGTGGAATAATGATGCGTGCCAGTGAAGTCAAACCTCTTTTAGTACAAGCCATGTTTCTCTGTAGGATTTGTCAAGCAGAAATCCCCCAGCCTCAAGAAGAGGGGCGATATACGGAACCCGCACTATGCCCGGTCTGTACAAAAAAAACACCAATGCTATTAATTCCTCAAAAATCCCAGTTTAAAGATTGGCAAAAGGTACGGATTCAAGAGTCACCCGAAGAACTTCCTCCAGGTCAGATGCCTCGTTCTGTTGATGTAATCTTTGAGGGAGACATTGTTGACATTTCAAGACCTGGAGAACTCGTTAAGGTCACTGGAACACTTCAGACCTCCCCTGACTTCTCAAGAAGGGGTGGAAAACTTGCGACATTCAATGTGTTCATAGAGGCAAATGGTGTTGAAATATCTGAAAAAGAGTACGAGCAGCTTGAGATATCTGATGAGGATGAGAAGCAAATAAAGGAGCTCGCTGAGGACCCATATGTTCACGAAAGGATCTATGCATCAATAGCTCCCTCTATACAAGGACATGAACACATCAAAGAATCAATAGCACTCCTACTTTTTGGAGGCGTTGGAAAGACACTACCTGATGGCACGCGTCTTAGAGGTAAGTCGAATATATTGATGATTGGAGACCCTGGAACAGGTAAAAGCCAAATCCTCAAGTTTGTGGCTGGACTCGCAGCACGAGGTCTCTACACATCTGGGAAGGGAACCACAGCGGCCGGACTCACAGCAGCAGTCATTCATGATACAGAGTCTGGTGCAATGACACTAGAGGCAGGAGCACTGGTTCTATCCGATCAAGGGATTGCCTGCATAGACGAGTTTGATAAGATGGATCCCAATGACCGAACTGCTATACACGAAGCTATGGAACAACATACGGTCAGCATTGCAAAAGCAGGAATTGTAGCAACGCTAAATGCAAGGACGTCAATTCTTGCTGCTGCTAATCCTACCTTAGGTCGTTACGAATCATCACTCTCTATTCAAGATAATATCCGGCTTCCCTTCACAATCCTTTCAAGGTTTGATTTGATTTGGATCTTGGTTGATACACCTGAGGCTACAAAAGACCGTGAGCTTGCACAATTCATACTTAATATGCATCAGATGAAGAAAACTCAAGATCAGACTGCAACACCCACAATTCCACAGGATTTCCTGAAAAAATACATTGGATATGCCAATCGTTATGTTATTCCTCAACTAACGCCGGAAGCTGCGGAAGTGGTTGAGAATTTCTATGTAGACCTTCGAAAGAGTGCAGAAGGTGGAGCTTCACCAGTTCCAATTACTGCGCGCCAATTGGAATCACTTGTCCGTTTATCAGAGGCACGAGCAAAAATGGCGTTGCGATCCAAAGTTACCAAAGAGGACGCCCAAGCAGCAGTCCGACTCATGGAGGAATCTCTTCGTATGGTAGCACTCGACAGGATAACTGGGAAAATCGATATTGATCGCCTAGTTTCTAAAATGAGTGCATCACAACGGAGTTCCTCGGATATTATCATCAAAGCCATCCGTGACATGGAATCTGAAGGAACCTCGACGGTGAATAAAGATGCCTTGATCCAGAGGGCAGTTTCAATGGGCCTACCACGTGAACGTGCTGAAGAGGTCATTGAGAAACTATTAGCTGAAGGAATATTGTATAGTCCACGTGAGGGTAAAATCAGACACTCCCAGAGTTAATAGATACTTGGTTGTACAATCATCATACTATGGAGAGGAAAAGTATTCAACTGGAAGAGCTGGACATCAACAGGAGAATCATCACACACATCCAAGCTCAAGGGATTTCAGATCTTTTTCCGCCTCAAGAGAGTGCATTCAAAACGGGAGTTCTTGAAGGAAAGAACCTAGTTCTCGCAATACCCACCAGTTCTGGTAAGACACTAGTTGCAGAGATATGTATGCTCAAAGCAATTCTTGATGGACGTGGAAAAGCACTATTTCTCGTTCCACTAAAATCACTTGCTCGTGAGAAATATACGGACTTCAAAAAGTATGAATCGTTGGGCATCACAACTGCAATGTCAGTAGGTGACTATGATTCTCCTGGAAGAAGTCTACAGGATGCAGATATAGTAATAGTGACAACTGAACGTGCTGACTCACTAATACGACACAAGACAGAATGGATCAATAATATCGGAATTGTGATTGCCGATGAGATTCACCTCATTAATGATACAAAAAGAGGCCCCACCCTTGAAATGGTACTGGCAAAACTCACTCAAATTGTTAAAGATATTCAAATTGTTGCACTAAGTGCTACTATCTCAAATGCAAATGCAATCTCTGACTGGCTTAGGGCTGAGCTTGTGAAAGATACCTGGAGACCGGTACCACTGAGCGAAGGAGTCTACCTAGACGGAAGTATCAGTTTCTACAAGGACGGGCGAAAAAAATCCCAGAAGATAAAAAGAACCCGAAAGGATGAGCTAGCCGACATTGTCTGTGACACCTTAGAGGAAAATGGACAAGTCCTTGTATTTGTTTCAAGTCGTCGATCAACTGTTGCAGTTGCAAAGAAACTTGCTCCATATCTTCGCAGATACATTTCCAATAATGCAATGCAACAGCTCTCAAAGGGAGCAATAAGGATTGGAAAGACCCCGTCAGCTCCCGAAGCGTCCAAAATATTAGCGCGACTACTAGCAAATGGAGTTGCTTTCCATCATGCTGGTCTCGATAATCAAGAACGTACTCTAGTCGAAGACTACTTCAAGAATAATCTACTGAAGGTAATTGTTGCCACACCGACGCTCGCGGCTGGTGTTAACCTGCCTTCGAGACGAGTAATAATTCGTGATTACAGACGATACGAACCAGAACGTGGAAGTTATTCTATCCCCATTTTGGAGTATAAACAGATGGCTGGTAGGGCGGGTAGACCCAAATATGATAAATACGGAGAAGCCGTTCTCGTTGCCAGAACAGAACCAGAACATGACTTTCTGATTGACAATTATACCCTCTCAGAACCAGAAGAAATCACATCAAAACTGGCTTCCCCTCATGCAGTTCGTGTACATCTTCTAGCTTCTATAGCAGCTGAAATGACGAAAGATCGTAAAGAGATTGACGCGCTCATTGCTGGGACCTTCTTTTCATATCAATTTGACCACTGGGAGATTAGTCACCATGTTTCTTCAGCCTTAGGGTTTCTTGAGGAAGGACGTCTGATAGAAACCGGCGCAAATGGCGTCTACACAGCCACACCACTTGGAAAAAGAGCCTCCCAGCTTTATATCGACCCATATACAGCAATTCTGTTTCGCGATGTACTTTCTGGAACAGAAAACCACAGCATGATGGGAGTTCTGCATCTCCTATGTCATACTCCAGACCAGCCTCTGACATATGTGACTAGGTCAGAGGTTGAAGAGTATGAGGTCCTCCTTGATGATTACATTGAGAAGCTTATGATTGAACCACCTATTGAAGAAAGTCCACATGCTTACTCTGACTTTTTGGCTCAACTGAAGACAGCATTTCTGCTCCATGACTGGATTTCAGAAAAAACTGAGAAGGAAATCACGGAGAAATTCAATGTGGGCATGGGGGATGTTCACAGATTCGTACAGTCTGCAGAATGGTTGACATATGCGGCAGCAGAGATTTCCAGAATATCCAATTCCACCATTCATCTCCCGTTCTTGCATAATTTGAGGTCACGACTGCGCTATGGGGTGAGGTCAGATATTCTCGAACTCGTCAGTCTAAAGGGAGTCGGAAGAGTGAGGGGTAGAATGCTTCACAATCATAACTTGGTTGGCCTACCAGATTTATACAAAGTCCCAATTGATGAACTAGCAAGAATACCAACTATTGGCACATCAATTGCGGAGTCAATTAAGAAACAACTAGGTTTTGATATAAAACTAACAAACACCGAAACCAAAGACCCAGTCGATGATGATGATGACATCGACTTAATGCAGACACTCCTTGAAGACTTTGGTACATAGACTCTTACAATAGAGGAGAGTCACTTATTATCTTCTCAATTAACCTCGCTGTGTATTCACTTGCTATTTCACTCTCTTCATACCTGTCATTAAACAATGTGACATCAACCCCCGCAAGCTCTTGAACGAGATTCAATGAGCACATTCCCACAATGTCAAGATCATATCCCCCCTCAAGAAAACAAACTAGTCTTCCCTCAGCATATACGGCAGCCATCTTCTTCAATCTCGAATTCATCTTCGCAAAGCCTGATGTAGTAAGCCCGAGCTGTGTCAGAGGGTCTTTGAAATGTCCATCGTACCCCACTGAAACGAGGATGAAATCCGGACAGAATGTTCTAGTAATGGGTTCAATTACTCGTGAAAAGGCTTGGTCGTAGGATGAATCACCTGCTCCTGGATACATTGCTAGGTTGACAGTATAGCCTTCTCCCTCACCTGCACCGGTTTCATTTGGAAAACCGGAACCTGGGAAAAGGGTCCTGCCATCTTGATGAAGGCCAACATAGAGCACATCTTTCGATGAGTAAAAGGTTCGTTGCGTTCCGTTTCCATGATGAGCATCATAATCAACAATCATCACACGTTCAACGTCACACTTCTCTAGGAGATGTTTGGCTGCCACAGCCACATTATTGATGAAACAAAAACCATATGCTCGTTCATATTCAGCATGATGACCAGGAGGTCTACATAAGACAAAGGCGTTCTCAGACTCTTCCAGCATGATCCTATCAACAGCCTCTATACCACCACCTGCGGCTAGGAGTGCCGCCTCGTATGTGAATGCATTGACAGAGGTGTCTCCTGTGTAGATGCCACCACCTCTCTCCGATTTTATTCTGATTCCTTCAATATACGCCTTATCATGGACTAGATACAACTCTTCTAAGGGAGCTCTCTTAGGAGTCAGGATATTCACTAATTTGTCATCCAAGAAACCAGATCCGTTAATAGAATTCATCGCACTTTTCAGTCGTTCTGGACTCTCTGGATGACCTGGGGACATCACGTGCTTAACAAAGGTTTCATGATATACTAAATCAGTAACCATCATACGGTCATCTCACATCTTGATTTCACGTTTTATGAGAATAGTGAACATACTGATAAGTCTGAATCTTATTGTCAATATCCAATATTCATTAGAACATGTGTTCTAACAATCTTCAAATATCTCTCAAAGTGGGAATGTTTATCTTTGGTCTGAAATAGGACAAAAGCAGTCATGATGATGTTCCAGTCTTCATGCAGCATGGGTCGGTAGTCTAGCTTGGTATGATTCTTGCTTGGGGCGACTAAAGGACTCATACCTCAAGTCACATAATGCAAGAGACCGGGAGTTCAAACGACTCGGGATATCCCCACTCGGAATACGTCTCCCCCGGCCCACCATTTCTACATTGAAAAATCATTGTCCAAACTCCCAAAGAGTTTCATAAATAGGTCCTGAGGGGGTTAGTGAGCTCTTTGTCATCTTGACACTCGTGATAATCATCCTTCCTATCACTTCATCGGCGAGGCTCTCAAGGTTGCTAACAACTAGCCTTGGATTCTTAACAAAACGGATCCTCGCAATAGTAGCATGGGGCGTGTAGCGTTTCCTTTCAGGTTGATATCCAATCTTGAGCAATGAGGAATCAATTTCCTTTTTCAAATCAAGAATTCTTGATGCATTCTCAGATACACCAATCCAAACTATCCTGGGTCGCTGTTTATTGGGAAAGAATCCAACTCCCGCGATTTCAATCTCAAAGGGGTTGATTTTTACTCTATCAAGACAACTCCGAATCTGATCCAATCTTTGTAGTGGAGTGTCACCAAAAAAACGTAATGTGAAATGGATATTCTCACTTTCAACAATCTTCATCTTAGCAGCAGTCTGATCCAATTTTTGCTGAATAGAATGAATCTGGGAAATTAATGAATCATCATCCACATCAATGCTCAAAAATGCTCTGACACTAGAATTCACATCTCTCACCTCATCTGGTGACAAGGTATGTCATATCCATGATATTACAATGACGCTTAGTGATACAAAGGGAATTCTTAAAGGTCAGTCACAAGATGAATGATAATGACGCTCATTAAATCAGAGGGGTTTATTGGCTTTATCATTCAGTTTAGAGGCTTCAGGTGGAATCGATGAAACTAGTCTTAGTGACAGGTATGCCAGGTGCAGGAAAGAGTGTTATTGCCCAAGCATTTCAAGAAGTTGGCTGCCCAATAATTGTGATGGGTGATGTGATACGTGAACAAGCACGGTTGCATGGTTTTGAGCCAAATCCAAGAAATACTAAGAAAGTTATGTTAGAGCTTCGAGAGAAACATGGTCTCGGAGCAGTTGCTCTGTTTTGTGTGGATGAATTGAAAAAACTAGATTCTGAACTGGTGGTCATAGAGGGTTGCAGAAGTATTGCCGAAATCGATGTCTTTGATGAATATGCTGACTCGTTAACCATTGTTTGTGTCCACACCTCACCCAAGGTCCGTTTTACACGACTCCGTGAACGAAATCGTGAGGATGCACCGACAAGCTGGGAGGTCTTCAGAGAACGTGATATCAGAGAAATCTCTGTAGGTCTTGGAGGAGTTATTGCCCTAAGTGACATCATGCTCATAAATGAAGGCACACTCACCGATTTCCAAGAAGAATGTATTAAATTGGTCAGGAGGTTGACTTGAGTTGCAAATCCTCATCACATGCCCTGTCAACCCCACAGAAGATATCAGAAAGGTCGAAAAAGCGCTTGACAATCTTATAGGTCGGTCAGAATCCTTAAACAATGTGAGTGATGCCGAAAGGGAGGTTTCTTTATCTTTTGAACATCGAGATGCAATGACGTTCATACGTCAGGCCATTCATGAAACGAGAATTATAGATGCAGCTCGAAAGCGATTAGAATCAAACTGGAATGGCACATCAACAAAAATCTACTTTGATAAACAGGCTGCATTTGTCA
This sequence comes from Candidatus Thorarchaeota archaeon, assembly GCA_016840685.1. Taxonomy (GTDB): domain Archaea; phylum Asgardarchaeota; class Thorarchaeia; order Thorarchaeales; family Thorarchaeaceae; genus SMTZ1-45. The sequence goes on along the minus strand of JAEORX010000002.1, from coordinate 22,262 downwards.
GAAGAACAAGAGTTGTTGATGACGATCAGGAACTACCACCATTAGGTAGTATCGAAGTTGTCCTTCTTTTTGAATCCAAACGAGAATATGATGAGTTTATTGACTGGTTTACGCCTCCAACAAAAGATGGTAGAGTCATCCATCATTGAAACCCAATAGAAAGTATTTCTCTGACTAGACCCCTATGCACTCTAATCTGAAGAAATTGACTTACCACAAGTCCCTTGCTCTCAGCCAAATCTCTGAGGTTCATTTCACTGCTTCCACATATACATATACTCTCATCTCGGCGACGAAGAATTGCATCTGCTCTCTCAAAAAGAGATTCAACAAGCCCAATAGCTCTGGCTCCTCTTGTTGAACTTGCTCTGCCATAAGGTGGATCCGTTACTATACAATCACACTCATGGACAGGTAGATGACGAACGTCCCCTTGAACGACATTATAGTCACTGCCTATCAAGGAGAGGTTTTGTCGGCTTCCTGTCAATAATTGCCAGTTTAAATCGACTCCAACAGATTTTGCACCTATAAGAAAGGCTTCACAGAGAATGCCGCCTCCTCCGCAGAACGGATCGAGTACAATCTCATCTGGCATGACGCACGCAAGGTTGCACATCACTCTAGCCAAAGTGGCATTCATCATACTGGGATGAAAGAAGGGTTTTCGTCCAGGTTCCCTCTCTCTCAACATGGGCCGAAGTTTCGACCCTACAGCCTTGCATAGCCTGATATGATTTCTATTGAGAATAACAATGAATCGTACTTGAGGACTCTTCAAATCAACTCCTGCACTGACAGTTCTCTTGATATATTTACCAAGTCTTTTTTCCAATTCTAATCGTTCATCAACTGAGAAATTACTATTCTCTGATATAGTTCTGACAGAAAATGTTTCTTCTGATTTTATAGCATTCAACACCGTATCATCAGATAAATGGTCGAACAAGTTATCCCGTGCACCAATTTCTACAAGAACAATACCCGCCTCTTTGACAAGAGCTGCTCGCTCAAGGATGAAAGGAACAGGGCTCTCCAGAGCATTGATTAAGCCCAATCGTCCGTCCCAAGAAACTTCTCCGTCAATCCTAGTCAAAGATGATAATGCAGCTATCTCTGCTTTAGCTAGACCAAGTTGTTCTCCAGAAACATATACAAAATATGCAGTCAAAAACACATCACTCGTATAGGTTATCTCCACCCGCAAATATTCGCTGCATCTCACCGTACAGCAAGTCAACTCCCGTCATGTCCTTTGCTGAAACTGGAACACAAGCAGTGGCAGTATTCAGAGATTCAAGCATCTCCATAATAGACCTTGAGTATTCTCTCTTCAATCCTTCTGCAGAAGACTCAAGAGCCTCCTCAAGTGTATAGAATTCTGATCCCCACCCCACAATCTCTTCCACCTCTTCCTCAGTTAAGATATCTGGCTTGCTCAAAACATTCAGCTGTGGAAGGTTAAAACGAATACTGATTGAGATTCCAAGGAGGGTTGAAGAAAGGTATCCTGTAGGTGTGCGAGCTATATTAGAATCAAGCAGATACATAGAGAGTGCAGGATCATCACCTCTGAGGCTAGAAACTATAAGTGGTCCTGAATTTCGATATGCGAACAACTCCATCTGTCCTGGACAGTCCACAAGCACATAGTCCCGATCCGTATCAATTATTTCATCTCGTATATCATTAACACTGCCAATTGCCATATCTAAAGAAGCAACAAGAGCTCCATTTGGGCCTAAACCAAATGAGCTCATCACCTCGCCATAATCAACATACTCTCTGATATCAACATCGCTAGTATAAGGTGGAGAATCAACACCAGGGTCAAGATTAACAACAGTCACACTCAAATCTGAACCAACTAGCCATTTCTCTAAGGATGCAGTAAGCAGAGACTTTCCTGAGCCTGCTGTACCAACTATAAATGTGAAAAACATCTCTAGTACCGATATGAAATGCAGAAATACCCTCTTTGAGTTCTTCGGTACAAGCCTAGTCCCTCAGAGAACCGTTTTCCTTAGCCCTGACCAATAACTACGAAATCTTATTTACGCAACTCTTATAGCGATTCTATAGGGCAAACAAACTATGGACAATAGTGAGGCTCTCCGAAGGCTAGCTGAAACAATAGCTGGTGAGATATGCCTCGCAGAGAATGATCCTGGCGCTGTTATGCGACGGTGGCGTGAAAGATTTCATATCTCCCAGAAAAGTCTCGCAAAATATCTCAATGTTTCCCCCTCAGTTATCAGTGACTATGAAAGTGGTAGACGAAAGTCCCCCCGCGTTGAAACCATACGACGATTTGTGGAGGGACTGATTGAGATGGACGCGTCAGATGGCGGAAGGGTAGCCATGGCACTGGAGAAACTAATAACCCCTGAAATCGCTTCTGATGCAATCCTTGATAGTCGTGAGTTTGGAGTCCCCATCCCTTCACGGCTGCTTGTGGATTTTCTTGAGTGCAAAATACTCACACATAGGACTTTACTTGATAGGGACATCTATGGTTACACGGTTCTTGACAGCATCAAGGCCATTGTCAACCTGACTCCGCAGCAGCTTCTTCGACTTTACGGTGGAACGACACAACGTGGAGCAATCCTTACAAATGTCACAACCGGTCGATCACCAATGGTGGCAATAAAAGCCAGCCAGATTGGAACCTCTGTCGCAGTAAAGCCAGCTGTAGTAGTTCTCCAAGGAGTCAAAGAGTTAGACCCCCTTGCAATAAGGATAGCTGACAGCATACATCTACCTTTATGCATATCAGGAATAAACTCTGCTGAGGAACTAGTACGTAAGATACGATTATTTAATCCTCAGATGTAGTAACAAATCAGGATGTTGAATAAGCATGGATTTTGCTATGGAGATTAACGACCCCATCCATGGTTTCATTGGTATCACTGAAACTGAGGCAAAAATCATAGACTCGTTACCTTACCAGAGATTACGAAGGATTAAACAACTCTCAGGTGGCCACTTTGTTTATCCAACCGCAGAGCACACGCGTTTCGGTCATTGCATCGGAGCCATGTATCTCGCAGGACTCAGTGGAAGAAGACTCCTGAGTCAAATGGGGCTTGGAAACCAGAATCTCCAAGAAGTGAGGATAGCAGGTCTTCTCCATGATATTGGTCATGGTCCATTCAGCCATGTCTTTGAAGAGGTGTTAATGGAGAAACGAGGGATGAACCACGAGGACGTAACTGAGTGGATAATCATAAAGAGCGAGCTAGGTGACCTCATTTCTGCTGGCGGAATCTCAAAGAAACGAATTGCAGATCTTGTTCGAGGTCGTCAGAAGACAAAAAAGGATAGAATCATGTCTGGTATTGTTGCTGGACAAATCGATTCAGACAAAATGGATTATCTAATTCGAGACTCATTTTATTGTGGTGTGAACTATGGGTTGGTTGACATCCATCGCCTGATTGATAGCATTGAAATCTCAAAGGATTATGAAATGCAATATGATATTGCAGCGAGAGGTGCATTAGAGTCATTTCTTGTGGCAAGATATGAGATGTTTCTTAATGTCTATTATCACAAAACGGTACGCAGTGTGGAGGTGATGCTAGTCAAGCTCATTGATGCTGCAGACAGAGTCTTAGAGTTCACTAATTTTTCAACCCCTGAGGAATTTTTAAAATTGGATGATATGTCGCTCATATCCCGGGTCCGACGCATAAATCCCACAGAATCAGATGATGCCAAAGAAGCGGCAAAGATGGTTTCACTCCTTGATTCGCGTGTTCTTTACAAATCAGCCTTTGAAAAGGTCATCCATACCCAAGATCGTTTTGTTTCTAAGATTCTCACCAAAAGAAAAGTTCGGGAAAGCATTCAGGATGAAATTGCCACCATCGCTGGAATTTGTGCAGATGAGGTGATAGTGGATGTTCCTACCCTGCCATCTGTACCCTACAACCCACACCAATTGAATCCAATGGAAATAAGAATATTCGAGATTATCGATGGAAAAAGAGTTCCTCACAATCTCTCAGAATATTCTAATATTGCAGAAATGATGAAGACATATCTAGATGTAATTCGAGTGTACACATTCGATAAAAACCGTGCAAAGGTTGGAAAAGCCGCAAGGGAGGTTTTCCAAGAGTTGCCTGACACCGCACTTATTCACATGTGATGCTGTTCTCCCTTTGTGCTCTTCTGCATTTCACACACCTCAAAGATACACGCGAAGTTTTCCATTCTGTGTGGTGATTATATAGTCACAACATGGATTCTACATTGAACTTAACCTTCTGTCCGGGGCTGAGGACTTGAGCGATGAACTGAATGAAACCCTCCAGAACATTAAAGCAATCACCGGTGTTGAAAACGTTGTCTTGATCCAAAAAGACGGACTCCCTGTTGCAAGCGCGGGAGTGTGGTTCAGTAAGGATGAGGTCTTTGCTGTTGCATCTTCGACCTGTGCTATCTTCGGTGTAGCACGACTCATCCATGGAGATTTCAAATACTTGCTGATGGAGTCCGACACCTCTAAGGTATTTCTCGCCTCATTACCAAATGATCCCGACTATTTCCTGACAGTGACTACCGCACCCCGAGTGAATCTAGCAGCGTTGTTCATTGAGATGAAAGACAATCTCTCCAGACTTTCATTTCTCCTTAGGGAACATATTGATGGAAGACTCCCACCCCTCCGCTCTTACAGTATTGATGAAACTCAGAAGGTGCTACAAGGATTTGCAGTGGCTGAAGGTCGAGATACAAGCTATGGTATATCTCGTTCCATGATTTCACTTGACCGATCGCAAGCACTTAGTCTCAGAGCCCTTCTACGTCAAGTCCATGACTGCATTCCTAACATCGGATCGGTCTTTCTGTCTCTAAGTGGTGGCGTCAGGGTTTCATTGGAAGGATTCACCAACGATCGACTGGCTGCTATGTCCTTTGCACTTCATGATGCATCAGAACGTGTAGTAAGAACACTTCGAAACAGCTCACTACAAACAGTACTTTGTGAAACAGAAGACACACGTCATTTCATCTATGCTGTTCCAAATGGCGTATTTAGCCTGTGGGTAGACAGAGATAGCCAGAAATTAGGTCTGATGAGGCTCCTTTTGAAGCACTACATCGATGAGATAAGACGAGTTTTAGCAGCAGCAGCAGCAGTAAGACCTGCTGTTCCAGACGATCTGAAAGAGTTGTTACTATCGGGAGGTTCTGACAGTGGTCTAATGTTAACGAGGAGAGAACCATGACTTACTCAATCATGAAACTAATCGAGTTGATGGGTGACCAATTCCCACTCCTGTTAAACACACTACTAGAACGTATACCAATAATAGTTGCAGGCGAAGATATTGAACTAGTAGATGACATTACAGAGAGTCTATCTACTCTATGTTCACATCGGCACAAACTTGTGTTTTGGCGTGACTTCACATCCGAGTCGGAAATTCTGGCTGTCTGGGAGGAGGAAAAACACAACTATGAAGTCAGTAGAACTATTGTATGCGGTCTTTCGGGAAATCTTCGACTAGCAATGGACAGAATCTCGCATTTTGTAGGTTGGATTCTTGCTGTGCCAATAGGATTCACAGTACTAGGTGTCCAAGTTACAGAGAATACTCTCCAAGACATGACTGCCCATATTCTAAAAAATTCTGGTAATTGTGGAATACTAAGAGTCAACTCTCCATCATCTATAAACTTCTCACTCGTAAGACATTCAAACAGTAGCCTTGATGTTGAAAAGAAGATTGTGAACAAAATTCTTGTTAGAAAGAAGCAGTCACTAGAGAGGATTAGACGCCTTCTTACAAAATCACTGCGCGGTCTCAACGTTTCAGACCACATTCTGACCGCAGTTCTAAAATTAGATGATGAGTCCGAGAAGCTTACGAAGGATGTTTTCGAGGAGGAAGTAAACAACTATGTCCATGCAGCTCGTAGAGCAGTCACTCTACTATCAAGAATTCGCTTAGCCCGGGAGTTGGGGGCATCCACGACCCTTACTGAGAGGAATCTCTATGAGGCTATCGGATGGGATGGAGGAGAGCTACCTGATCTGATTCGGTTTATTCGAGCTGAATGGCATGAGGATTTCTCTGATTGCGTTAAAAGTGGAGCATTATCAGGACTCGGAGCTTGGGTAGATAGTATGTGGGGAACATGACTAGGGGGTCAAAAAGATGATAATCGATTATGGCAACCGTACAGTGGGACTCAAGATAGTCTTCTTTGGACCTGCAATGAGTGGAAAGACAACCTCAATTCGATGGTTGTTCTCGGCTCTAGACTATGCTGAGAAACTCACTTCAATAGAGAATACTGTCGGAAGAACGATGTTTTGCGATTTTGGTACCATTCCTTTCTCATTGAGCAATAGCTGGACAATAAATGCACATGTCTGGTCTGCAACGGGTCAGGACTTCTATAGATCCACAAGAGAAGTGGTGTTGGTTGGAGCTGATGGTGTAATCTTTGTTGCAGATTCTCAGGAGAATTTGCTTGATGAGAATCTGGCAAGCTGGAACGAACTGATGTCAATGATTGAAGAGGAAGAGCGCCCCCTCCCACTAATTGTCTGTCTTAACAAACAGGACCTCCCAAGTGCAATCCACGAGGAACAGCTAAGAACTCAGCTGAGAATTCCGGCTTCAGTACCAGTGTTTAGAAGTGTAGCAAGAGAAGGTCACAACATCATTGAAGCTTTTCAATATCTCTTCCAGAGTGCCATGCGGGCAAGTGTAATTACCCAACCAGTATAGTAAGCAAAGAACTCAAATCTCTGGAACTGATATAGAACTCATATACGACCTGATTTGCATGGAGTCTTGAAGTGAAGTCTGACCATCATACTTCCCAAAACTATTTCTGAGGCTGATAATGTTGGATTCTATGCAAGAAAAACCGAATTTTGTGTTCATTACAGGTGGTGTTTTATCCGGTATTGGAAAAGGAGTAACTACCGCCTCTATTGCAAAGCTCTTCCAATTTCGTGGTTATAATATTCGAATAATAAAAATTGACCCTTACCTAAATATTGATCCTGGCACCTTGAACCCAATTGAACATGGAGAAGTCTTTGTCACTGACCAAACATGGACATTCCAACCAGTAGACGGGTTTGAATTTACAATATCTGAGATTGACCTAGACTTTGGTACTTATGAACGATTTACTGGAATGGAAGTACATCCGTCACAAAACATCACATCCGGACAGATTTACCTCTCAGTCATTCTAGAGGAGCGAGAGGGTGGTTTTCTAGGACGGACAGTTCAAATCATTCCCCATGTTACCGATAGAATAAAGCAGAGAATATGGGAAGTTGTTAATAAAAATCCCATCCCAGATGTCCTTCTCGTTGAAATCGGTGGTACTGTTGGTGATATCGAGGCAATGCCATTTCTTGAGGCAGTACGACAAATAGTCCGTGAGCTTGGACGATTCCGTACAGCTGTTGTTCATGTTACACTTGTGCCCTACATGATATCAGTTGGAGAGTTCAAGACTAAACCAACTCAGCACAGTGTCAGAACACTTCAAAGCTTGGGTCTCCAACCCGATATAACAATCTGCAGAGCCGAGAGAAAGTTACCAGACTCTGCAAAAGAAAAAATCGCTCTTTTCTGTAACATTCCAACGGAAAGGGTTGTTTCTAATCCTGACATACCTGTAATATATCAACTCCCACTCTCATTCGAAGAGGAGGGTCTTGGTAACATTCTTGTTGAACACTTTGGAATGGAGCCAAGAACGCCTGACACCAGCTCTTGGTCAGGGATGGTAGAATCCTACGAAAATGCAACTGACATGGTAGTCATTGCAATGCCCGGCAAATACACTACACTTGGAGACTCCTACAAAAGCATCAATCAAGCACTAGCAGATGCTGCAGCCACCTGCGGCACAAGAATCGAAATCCGCTGGATTGAAACGGAAACTCGTTGCACCATAGAATCCCTCACTGAAGACCTGTCAGATGTAGATGGTGTGCTTCTAACTCCTGGTTTTGGAGAACGAGGTGTTGAGGGAATGATTTGTGCTGCTTCAGTGGCACTAAAATCCAAGATACCACTCCTTGGTATTTGCTATGGTGCTCAGCTCTCAACTGTGGCTTTTGCTAGGAACATTATGAAATGGAAAGGTGCCCATACAACAGAAGTTGATATTGATAGTCTCTACCCCGTTGTGGATTTGATGGATGAACAAAAACTTACGGATACTAAAGGTGGCACCATGCGTCTTGGTGGTCATGCTGTCCACATAGTGAAAGGAACACGACTGTATGAAATATATGGCGTCGAAAAGGTCCATGAGAGGTTTCGCCATAGATATCATCTGATTGACAGATATCTGAAGAAGATGCAGGAAAAGGGCTTGAAGATATCAGCTTTTGACTCAACAGGCCGAATAATAAATGCAATCGAGTTCGATGACCATCCCTTCTGGATTGGTGTACAATACCATCCAGAGTTCAAGTCAAGACCTGATGAACCTCATCCACTCTACTTGGGACTAATAAGGGCCGCAATGGAATATAAAAAGATGAGAGTGAAGTAGTAGTGGAACGAAACCTCGACAAGATGCTGTCAAAATTGGTTGAAGAGATTGAACACATTGAGGTGACAAGAGAACGCTTCGGAGAGGTACTTAGAAATGTCAAAAACAAGATTGACCTGAGCAGGTTCCCAACAATAGCATCAAATATCATTGACAAGAAGTTTTTCACAAAGATTGAGCCCACAAGTCTATCAGGTCTCCGAATTGCTGGTATAGACGGTGGTCTGGTCCGGAAACGATTCAGATCCCTAGATTTAGTATTGACTAGGGGGGTTGCAGTTATCCTTCAATTTGGTCCACAGGATGGCCCAACTGTAGACTTCTATCCCGACCCATTTCCAGAGCCAAAAATAAGCCCACTAATGCTAACATTGTCCAATATAGAATTGGAGCAGCTCGCATCACTAGAACGTATTGCAGCTGAGCTTAGAGTAACTCTCTCGGTTCTTGAAGAGTATCACACCGACCTGATTCTCCTTGATGGGTCTCTATTTTACCACCCGCGAGACCGCCCTCAAACAGGTTCGTTTGTGTATGAGAAGTTTCAGGAGGTCTTGTCCCTCTACAAACAAACCTATCACAAGGCTCGCAAGAAAGGTGCTACTATCGTAGGTATAGTAAAAGACAGTAGATCAACCAGAATTGCCACAATTATGGGCGAAATTCTCCCACATATTGTTCGTAAACCAGAAGTCTTTGAAATGATGCAAGGTGTTGACTACAGATGGCTACTCAAGATATCCCGCGACTGTGATCTCCTTGATACCTTCCTTGAGGAAGGTGAGCGTTCATTTGCATTTCGATATTCCTCAGAAATCTCTTCGACTACTATTCCGATGAGTGATGGACTCTCTAGTTGGGCATCATCAATCTGGGTGACTTATCTAAAAACAGCTAGAGATGATTTACCTATAAGAGTGGAATTTCTCTCCCCAGAAGATAGTGATACTGTTACCAATAATCTTGACAAGGCATTATCTGCGATTCTACCGATTTCTTCACAACATCCTGAATATGGTGTTCCCACACCAATCCTTGAGGCTGACACTAGGGCAAAAATAACTGCTAATGAAACTAGGTTGATTATCGACAGGTTGATGGCGTTATCCGGACTAACATATCTAACATTGGAAAAAAGACGTTCAAGAAACCCATTTGGAGGCTAGTCTATGACTGAAGGTTCATTATCTACACGACTTGGAACTGTTGTTTCCACGGACTCAGGCCCCAATGTTATGGAATTCTCATTTGTGCTTGAGGGCGGTCCCCGAGAAATAGTTGCAAGACGTGGTGAATTCGTGTCTATAGTCACTGATGTAGGGACAGTGATTGCTAGGGTCCAAGATCTTGTCCGCACAAATCGTTACTATCAACATGCAGAGGCAGTTCGTGAATATCAATCAAGAGGCGAACCCTTACGCTCGATATTTCCCACAGACCGATGGCAATATACAGTTGCCAAAGCACGTGTGCTAGGTCTATGGAGTAATAATCGAACAGTCCGACCATACTTTGCAGTTTCTCCAGGAGCTGTTGTCAGACGAGTTGATGAGGAAATCCTTGCCTCCTTCTTGAAACTAGACTTGGAAGAAGGCCTTCATCTTGGGCAACTAGCCTATCAAAACCTCGAGTTTGCCCCATCACTGGACCGACTGCTTTCCAAACATCTAGCGATACTAGCGATGAGTGGAGCTGGGAAATCGTATTTTGTATCAGTTCTTCTGGAAGAGCTGCTTTCCCGCCATAAAGAAAGAGGCCGGCTTGCAGTAGTTGTTGTTGATGTACACGGTGAATACACCTATCTGAAGGATATAACTTCTGATGCTCTCGGGTTTCACAAGGCAAAATTCGAAGTAGAGCACATTCGAGCGTCACACTTTCAGATTCCTGTTCAGATGCTTTCAGCAGAAGCAATGGGTGCTCTTGTTTCAGATATGAGTTCGATTCAAATTAGAGACCTACGACGAGTTCTATCTTTTATGCAGAATACACTGAAAGAAGGATATACGTTATCGGATATTGTTGAATATTTGCAGAATGATGAGAAGATAAGCAGAAACACACGCGAAGCGTTGTCTGGCTGGTTGATAAATCTCGATGAAACGGGTCTTTTTGGGAAAGAAGCTGTTCCTAGTATCAGAAATATCGTGAAGCCAGGGAAAATCGCCCTCGTTGACCTGAGTGATTTTATTAGTCTCAAGAAGAAACAAATCATTGTTTCCTATTTAGCCAGTGAGCTTCTTCATCTAAGGAGACGTGAAGCAATTCCTCCATTTCTATTGGTTCTTGAGGAGGCTCATCAATTCTGTCCTGAGAGTCGACATGAACTAGCTTTGCCGAAAAGTCGCATTGAAACAATCGCGCGTGAAGGAAGGAAGTTTTACGCTCTACTCTGTCTGATTTCACAAAGACCGGTGAAGCTTTCTACAACAGTTCTGAGCCAATGCAGCAATCAAGCCATTTTTCGATGCACAAACCCATATGATTTGGACCATATTGGAAAATCAAGTGAAGGAATCGATAGATCATCACTAGACACAATCACCACTCTCGAAATAGGAGAAGCCCTCTTTGTTGGTGAAACAGTTTCTGTACCCACATTTGTCAAAATACGTCCAAGAAAATATGAACCAACTGGTTTTATCAAGGGTCTATCGGAAGCAGTGAAAAAAGCTGACAGATGATGTATCTCCCCAAAATCCTGATAAGATGAAAGAAAGGTGTACCACTCGGATAAGATTAGAGAAAAATTGGGGGTTCCCTTCTATTGTCTGAAGAAAACCTGAAAGAGATCAAGCAACTTATTGATTCAATGCAATCAGGCCTTGTAGAGCTTTTTGACCAACTTAGAGACTTGCGTGCTCGCTTGAACCTTGTTTCAGACCTGCCCATAGAAACATCTCCCTCAATCCTTCCTCTCTTCTCTGAAGTCAAAACACAAAGTGCTGAACATCTTGATTTGCATTCAACTCCTCCCGCTACCGAGGAGAGATCTGACACACCTGTCACAAAAAATGAAACGCAAAACGAAACAGCAATACCTGACGACTCTGATAGTGGAAACTCTGCAAAAGTGAACAGAGTCCTTGATCCAATCGCGCATGAGCTCCGAACCGGAGAAGCCCCTGCAGAGATCATTTACGAGTATTTACAAGCTGCAAGAGAGTACTTGGTTGAAGAAGAAGAAGCTGGGCCTCAAAAAGAAAAAGTTGCAAGAGACATGGACATCGTTCTCAATTTCTTAAAAGCTCGTGGAAAACGAACAATCCGTCCTGATGAACGTGATAACATCCTGAAAAGAATTCGGCGTTGGAAAGCTCACCTAGTTGAGTGATTTGCTTTCCAACTGCTATGCTGCTCGATTGAGAGAATCATTCCAAGTCTATGATTATCCTTTTAATCTTGGTCCATGAAATCTTCTTGAGACCGTGTTGACCTGGTTCGTATCTACAATCCAATAAGTCAGCATCTTTCAAAATCTTAATCTGGGCGCTGGCATTTGCCTCAGTTCCGCCGAGGTGTCTAGCCACTCGCGTCACGTCTTTTTCACCCTGAAGTAAAATCTTCAGTATCTTTAGTCGAGTTCCTGATGAAAGGGCGCGTCCAATTCGAAGAATAGCGTCGTCGTTGTTGACTTCAAGTGTTTCAGACAGTTCTTGCACCTCGAATGAGTATTGAGTGGTTGCTCAAGTAGGGCTTTATTATACTTGTTGTTTGAGGATGGTCCGACCAATCGCTCGTACAAGATTGAACCAATAAATAGGTTCAATAGCTCTCCCCCTCTCATAGAAATGAGTGCTGAATCCAATGGGGGATGAGAGCGTTCTTATCATAGGTTTCGACATATTGCCTTCATATAGTGCTAGCTCCAAAAAACCCCCAAAGTTCGCTTGTGTAATCACAAGAGATGAAGTAGTCCTTAATGAATTCCCAGAAATATCTAAAGGCGCCTTATTGAAACTGGTCCGCGAAGTTGTCCCCAAATGGCTCTGTACAGACAATATCTTTGAAATAGTTCCTGACACAAAGTCGCTCTTTCATCTTGTGGACCGAATTCCCACAGAAACAAGAATTGTTCAGGTCACTGGAGTCCCCCCTCGTCAAACCCCCCTCAAGATGCTGGCAAAACGCCATGGCCTTATCACTAGAGGTAAGCCAACTCCTCTCGAATCAGCTCGTATTGCCGCACAATTGGCTTCTAGGGGTGTTGGATACTCGCTAGAATGTTTTGGTGAGCAGACCGAAATCAAGGTGACTAGAGGACGCAAGCCTGGGCGTGGAGGACAGAGTGCAAACAGATATCGACGTAGAGTCCATTCACAGATACAACAAATGACCCGGTTTATCGAGTCACAGCTTAAGGCCGCTGAAATTGATTATGACCTTGACATACGTGAGTCCGACTTTGGTTATGCAAGTGCGCGACTTGTCACATATGCGCCTCTTCCAGCCATCCGTAGTCTCGTTGAGGCAAAACGTGGGGGGGACTTCAAGATACTCATCTCTCCGGTTCGCAAAAGAGTTGAGTTTCTCTCGCTTGATCCTCGTCCCGCTGCCGCAGATTTGAAGCCAAAGTACTTCATTCTTGGAGTCGATCCTGGTACAACAGCTGCCTACTGTCTCTTGACATTTTCTGGTAAAATCCGCGCCTTAAGGAGTAAGAAGGGACTAACAAGGGCGGACCTCATTAGAGAGGTGTATGAGCATGGGATTCCGGCTATTGTAGCCTCAGATGTGCCACAGACACCTCGCTTTGTCGAGAAGATAGCCAGTACAGTGAACACAACCACCTACACACCAAAGAATCCAATCGCTGTGGCTGACAAGCAGGAACTGGCTAGAGAATACGCTAGCGAAACAAAGATTCGTAATGCTCATGAACGCGATGCATTATCTGCTGCAGTATACGCCTATAGAAGTCTTCTTCCAAAGTTTCAACAGATTGACAGAATGGTACAAGAAGAACAACTCTCAGTTGATCGCAACTATCTCAAGGCCTTGGTGATAAAGGGCTCTTCGATTAACGAAGCCTTGGCAATAATCGATAGCGAAGAAACAAAACCTCTGGAGAGTGTTCCAGAAAAGCCGACTCCTCGAGATGAACAATTAACACAAGAGCGTTTTGAAGCACTGAAGGCAAAGATCGAGCAGTTGGACTCTGAAAACAGGATTCTTGAGGACAAGATTGAAGATTTACTGAGATTTGTAGAATATTTGAGATTTAGAGAGAGCGAACTATCAGAAAGCCTTGAGATTGTAAACCGCGAGAACCATTGGAAAATCAAGCGAGACCGTGAAGTAGTGAAGCTTAGGTCAACTCTGGAAAAGTCACAAACAGAGATGTCTTCACTAAGAAATCAGGTAGAAACTCTCAACAGACGTTTAGAACGTCTAAAGGGAGTGAAGCGTCTAGAAATGCGTGGTGATATGCTTGCAGTGAAAGTAATTCCTCACTTCACTCGTGAAGGCATCGAAGAATTCGTCAAAAAAGTGGGTCTCAAGAGTGGAGATGTTGTTCTCTTTGAAGATGCATCTGGAGGTGGTCCACAGACTGCTGGGTTGCTAATTGATCGTGAGGTACAAGCTGTCGTTGTAGATACTCCACTCTCTCATCTTGCACAAGATGTGCTTGTTAAAGCCTTGATTCCAGTTATTGACGCCAAACAGGTAGAGCTGCAACGAGTGGACGAATTCGCATTTATCAGCCATGCAAAGTTTAACCAACAATTGCAAACTTTCACCCGCACCGTACGAGAGCAGGCTCGACAGAAGAGTGAGGAGGAACTAGTTGACCTTGTGGAGCGGTATCAGCGTGAGATTGAGCGATAGACCCCAATAAGTCATAATTTGGTCAGAATCTTCAAGAAACATGCTATTCTGGAATCTGAATCCACAAGATGTTGTTACCTCTTATCAGAACCTGGCCATATTTTGCCCTGGTTTCTCCCTCTTCCAGCTCTTCTGCATCTGCAAGTGTGAGATTCATATACATGTCACATCTTGTTAGGCGCCCTTGGAAAATTCTTTGATCTTTCAATTTTATTGAAACAACATCATTGAGTTGCAGTTCCAAGGCTTTTATCGGCATTTTCTCAGGCACTCAGGACACCTCTCAAGAGAGCCCATCTGAGTATATTATAAAGCCTTTGCTAGATGACGGTCAGCCATCGATTTAGTCCAAGCGTAAGAGTCAATTCATGTTGTTACACACTCAACACTTGAACATCCATCCCAGGTTAGTCAAAGATGAAACTATACTGTTTAGGAATCGAAGGAACGGCACACTCATTCGGTGCAGGAGTTGTAACGAGCGATGGTGAGGTTCTTTCAAATGAGTGGGACATGCTTAAACCCGTCCAAGGCGGAATCCATCCACGTGAAGCCAGCCGGCATCACTCAGAGCTAGGTCCTAGAATAATCAAGAACGCTGTTGAAAAAGCAGGTATTAACTTCGAAGAAGTGGATATCATCGCTTTCTCTCGGGGTCCCGGACTGGGTCCATGCTTAAGAACCACTGCAACAATCGCTAGAACACTCTCACTCAAACTTGAAGTTCCCCTAATTGATGTCAATCACTGTGTTGCCCATATCGAGATTGGTTGTTTAGAGTCCAGTTTCAAAGATCCAGTCACAGTGTATGTTTCTGGCGGAAACACACAAGTCATCGCCTTTGCAGGTGGTCGATTCAGAACCTTTGGAGAAACCCTCGATATTGCAATTGGAAACATGCTAGATGTTCTTGGTCGAGAGCTAGGGATGGACTTCCCTGGAGGCCCAATTATAGAAAAAGAAGCCAAGAAGGGTAATGAATACCACAATCTTCCTTACTCTGTCAAGGGGATGGACTTAAGCTACTCAGGTATGCTTACTGCAGCAAAACGGCTTCTCTCTGAAGGTGTTGCTATTCCTGACATTTGTTACAGTGTACAAGAAACTTCCTTTGGAATGCTTGCGGAGATTTCAGAACGAGCGCTTGCACACACAAAGAAGAACGAGCTTCTTCTTACTGGCGGAGTGGCCCGCAATGATCGTCTTACAGAAATATTGTCAGGTGTCGCAGAAAGGCACGAAGTAATATTTCATAGAGTTTCCCCCTCCTTAGCTGGTGACCAAGGTGCAATGATTGCTTGGAATGGAATACTGCTGTACAAAGCTGGACATCAAGTTGAAGTCGAGAACTCTCATGTGCTGCCAAAATGGCGAACTGATGATCAAGATATCCTATGGAGGTAGGCATGTTGAAACAATTGCTGTTCAAAGGCGCAGAGTCTGTTATATACAGGACTGAGAGGTGGGGTCTTCCACTAGTCCTGAAATGGAGACAGGGCAAATCATACCTCCTGAAAGATATCGACACACAGCTCAGAAAATCACGTACAAATAGAGAGTGCAAGATGCTGACCATCGCACGGACACTTGGAGTGCCTACTCCAGCTGTGTATTCTGTAGATCTTGATAAGTATGTCATCCTGATGGACTTCATAGAGGGAACCCAATTCAAGCAGCTAGCAGGACAAGTATCCCAGTTCCACCTGATCTCCCTCAGCCGTGAATTTGGAAGACTTATTGCTCACCTTCATGAAGGAAACGTCGTCCATGGAGACCCAACAACAAGCAATGTAATCGTGGATGAAAAATCTCATCTATGGATTGTGGACTTTGGCCTCTCCGAGATGAATGCAACCACTGAGATGAAAGGTGTCGACCTTCATCTGATTCACCGGGCCCTAGAAACTACGCATTGGAATCTTCAAGAGGACATGCTAGACGCGATGCTCGAGGGCTATGTTGCTATTATGAAAGATTCTGCAGAACCAATACTGTCAAGAATGAAGGAAATTCGAGAACGAGGAAGATATCACTGATGTGTCTGTGGCCCCTCCTATTAGGATAGAACCCCTCACCACAAGGCAATCTTTATATCCACAGCCTTAGGCCATGGGGCAGACCCGGTTTCTGAGGGTGACAACAGACTTAGAGGTATTTTCCAATGGCAAGAATGCACACAAGGCGCAAGGGCGAATCCAGCAGTAAGCGTCCTTCTACTCTGAGAATCCCCGAGTGGATGGAAAAGGAAAAGGACGCCCAGTGGGTAGAAGCCAAAGTAATTGAACTTGCCAAAGCTGGAAATACGCCCTCCATGATAGGAAAAATTCTCAGGGATCAGTATGGAATACCTCTAGTTAGAATAATTACTGGCAAAAGAATATTGGACATTCTTCGAGAGAACGATCTTGAGAAACGCGTCCCAGAAGACTTACGAAACATGATTGCCAAAGCTGCAGCAATTCGCAGGCACCTTGAGGAAAACAAGACAGACTTCGTTTCCAAGCGAGGTCTTCAACTAGTAGAGAGCAAGATTCACAGACTCTCTAAATATTACCGGAAAAAGAAGTTACTCCCAGCTGACTGGAAGTACAGCCCTGACCAAGCCGCAGTCCTTTTGAGATAGTTTTATCATTGATAATAAGCCCCCCCTCATGAAATGAGTAAGAAAAAGCGAGCTCCATCATCACTCCGGTCGCTGAGGAAGCAGTGTACAGAAATATCATCTGATGCTCTCGAACAAGTATTTCTTGTGACCTCTCCTCATATAACCTCAACACTGGCCACAGCAATATTATGTAGGGCGATTGCAAAATTGGGAGGGACATTCCATGTATCCTTTGAGCGGCCAATCATTGGTCTAGAAACACTCAATGAACATCGTGCCAGACACGAAGCGTCATCTGTAATTGTCATCGGCATTGACACTGTAGGAAAGAAGAAACTCCGTAAAGGCAAGAATTATCCCATATTCGTAGGTGGCAGTTCAGAATCTGAACAAGTAGAATCGCTCACTCTTGGGACAAGTGACACGATACCTGCAGTTGCTTTTTTGCTGGCAGAACAATATATCCCATCTCATGACTACGAGCTGCAAATTGCGGCAGGAGCAACATTATTTCATACTGAGTCAATCCAGCTATCCCCCAAACCAAACAAGGAGCTAGTTGAACAGGCAAAAGGCTTGAAACTAATCGAAGAACGCAAGGGAATTCGACTCTTTGGTTTTGGTTTTTTGCCACTTGATGAACTGTTTCTCTACAGTACGCGACCATTTATCAAAGGCATAAGTGGAAACCAAAAAGCCTGCGACATACTACTTAATGAGGCTGAAGTTCCGATAACCAAGCTCCGTGCTCCCATGAGCACACTGAGTAATACAGAAATCCAACACTTCACCCAGCATCTGACCTCCAAATTGCTTGAGAAAATCGGGCCTGACATCATTCCACATATTCTTGGAACTGACTTCATCTTGACCAAAGAAGCTGAAACCAGTCCGCTTCGCTATCTTTCAGGATTAGAGGCATTAGCGGAAACCGCATGGGCTAGACAGGAACCAGGTGCCGCATTGAGTGTGTGGATTGGAGACCGAGGAAGAGCTCTTCGAGACATGATAGACACCTATCTCAGTCATCAGAAAGATGTCATCGCAGCCACACTCCGACTGGAATCCACACTGAAAGGAGTATCAACTGAAACTAGCACCTCAATCGAAATACCAGCTATTCCAGACAAACTCCTGACCGATGTAGGTCGTGTTGCTCTACAAAGCGGTATAGTATCACGGAATCGACCACTACTAATCAGTAGTGATGACTCAACTGTAATCACTTGGATGACAGATGAGATAGATATGAAACAGGCCCTTTTTGGACTGGAAGAGATGAACCTGAATCCAATACCCACATCAACAAAATCAATCATGTTCAGAACTGTTCCACCAGAATCAAGAGAAGATTTATTCCAATCACTAAAAGCCAAATTCATGAATGAGGGGTCATCTTGATAGTTCACATCGAACTGGACTTCAAGTCAGAGGAGTATGCAAAAAGAACACTATTGGCAATATCCCCTGACAACTCCCCCCTGCCTGAAGGTCTTGAGATTGATTGCTCACTCAATAATCAAAAAATTACAATCCTGCTTCACTCATCACGTAGTTTGGAAAGCCTAGCTGCTACACTTGAGGATATAATGAGTGCAATTGACCTATCCTTGAGAACATCTGACTCTGTCGACCGACCTCTGAATCAATGATTGAATCACAAAAAATCAGAACCGATTTCATCTGACTTCTTAAGCTCGTCAAATAACACCTGTGCCTTTGAACGTGATTGATCCGCCATCTCATTGGTGATAAACCCTCGCTGAACAGCCTTCTTCAGAAGATGTTGATCTATTATTCGCGGCTCTTCGGTGATTGGAGCCTTAACCACATCAATCTCAAGATCAATATAGCGAATTCTACCTGGACTATTCCCGTTACTCGGATAGACTTCCACGCCTGTGTTGACATTGACATAAGTGCCCTTAAGATGCCCCTCACGAGAGTAGTAATTCGTTACCAGTGAAAGTGCTCCAGGAACCACCAAGGTCATTGCATAATCACCCTCGCTACTAGCAACATCAACAGCTTCATAGGAGTCCTGAGTCATTTTCAGCTTCCTATTTGTGTGCCGAAACTGTCTTCTGATAGTAAAGCCTCTTGAAGTAGTTTCGGCCACCCTTCCTCTGGCAAGTACAATGTTCCTACCATCAAGCTTCACATGTTCTATATTGATTGAATCATCAACACGAGGCAAGTCCCGTGAAACCACCTTCTCAAGTTTTGAGGTGACATAACTTCGCTCTTCAGGACGGTCTTCAATTATCATCTCTGCCAAATCTACAAGTGATGCGTAACCCGCACTCTTGTAGAAATGATGCCTAGCTATAGTAGGTTTGATTTTTGCACGTGTTTTATCAAGGGCGTTTTTCACTTCTAAAGGAAACTCGATATCCGCGTTGCTTGTGCCTTCGAACAATATCCCAGCGGAGTCCTGCTCATTATATTTATTGAATACTTGCTGTGCTATGTCTAGAAGATCATCCACTTCATCACGCAACTCCTCCTCAGTGAGCTTCTCCGCAGCAGTTCGCCACAAAATCCCCCAATTCTCTGTGTGTTCCCGAATCTTCCGTCCAAGAAACAATAGATTTCGACGGGACTCCTGGTCCTTAATCTTTGTACTGAGCCGCACAACCGGTTCAGGAAGAAGAACTACAGCTTGTCCAGGAATTGTAATACTTGAAGAAAGGACAGGGGCTTTTCGTCCATAGTCATGAGCTCGAATTTGAACCATGGTGTGTTGCCCTTTTTGGAGTCCTCTGTCTGGCAGCAGTCCCAATATAGTCCCCAAGTCAACCTTTGTCTGCCCTGTTCTTTCATCTTTCCCAAGTACAATTCCCTTATAGACAGAACTCTTTGCGACTCTTGGAGTTCTAGTAATGACACCACCTAATCTCCTGCGTAATACATCGGTGAGGCGAGTCAGAACCGACTCATATGCTATCGCGACAATTCCTTGAAGATCGCTTCTATCCCATATGTCCACATCTGGAATATCACTTCTGTAGGGAAGGCCAAACCTTCTAGCCACTTCTGGGGTAGGTTGTACCACATCGAAGTGGTTCTGCAGCATAATCTGCGTCAATGACTGTGAATAGATTCCTCTTATCCTCGCTTTTATCATGAGCAAACACTGGCCCGGGAGATGGCTGCCATTTTCATACCCTACACGGTCTTGGCTAATCTTGTTGGTCTATTGTCAAGTCCCAAACAGAGCTAGTCACGAATTGGCTCTAGCAAGCTGGAAACATGCCAAATCTTAGTCCGCGCATGATTTGGACAGTTCGGGTCCTGGCTTGGCTCATCCAAGATTGATATCGCATTCTGTGCTCTCACGGCGGGAGAGTCTGCATCATTCTCAAGAACGGCAATCGCTTCATTTGCTGCGCGCCTAATGTTCCTGGGAACTGAGGAATCCTCCGATATCTGTTTTAGGAGGTGTTTAGACTGGTCTATGCTCTTCTGTGTTTCGGGGTCCAAAGGACTCACCTCTGAATGGTCTTTACGCACAAACGGAGTGCGAACAACAAGTGACTCACAAGAGTTAACCATATCAACGTTTTCATCAAGCCCAACAAGTTCACTAGTCTTTTCCAATCCTTTCTGAGTAGTATTGCAGCTTTTCTTATATTCATACAAATTCTTGTTTCTGTGTGATGATCATGAGTAACAAAGATGATGCCTCTATCAAAAGAATGGCTGAACTCTTACGACAGGGTGCTACAATGCTTGCTGATGGTTGTCCTCAATGTGCCTCTCCTCTATTCAAAGTGAAAGATGACATCTATTGTGCCAAGTGTGATCGACGAATCGTATATGCAAAATCGGATCAGGAATTGGAAGTTCATGATGTGAAATCACTACTTCCTGAACTCAGAGAAACCCTAATCAATAAACTAAAAGATCTCAATGAGATTGTCGATAACGAAAAAGACACAGAAGCACTCACAAAACTCGCAAATCTAATGGTGTTATTACTACAGGCACTTCACAGGCTTGAGAGTATGGGATCTTGAGAATCAATAATCCTCTAATCTGTTTTCTCTGCTGATGTACCTCTTCGCAGTCTGGCTCTCCTGATTTTAACTTCCTCTGGTCCTTTGAGCACTTTGCTTTTTCTGATTTCACACTCACGAATGGGGATGATCTTTTTGACCTCTTCGTGGACCTCTGTAGCTAGGTCTCCAAGAACAACTTTAGTGACAAGCTCGTCAAACACGTGCTTCTTTGCGTGTGCTCGAATGACCTTTTCGATGGCCTTTCTAACAGCATGCTCTTGACTCGTTTTCGCTCGAGTTGTTGTAAAAACAATGACTGAAATACGCATCAGATAATCATCTTTGGTCAGAATCGGACCAATCCAGTCAATTCTGGATGTTCCTCTCCGTACTAGTCCCCTTAGATAGTCAGAGCTCCACTCATGTCCATAAAACACAGTCTTGGCTTGTTGTCCAGTCACTTCTAGGATTTTGAATCGGAGCTTTACATGAATCTTATCAAAGTTCCCAGTTATATCATAGAGCGTGGGCTGAACTGTTCGACCAATCAAGAGCTCAGGAGCGCCAGCCGGAGTCCTACCTATATCTTTGTTATCGAAATATTCCGGTGTTAGAATCTGGTACCAGATCTTATCTCGCCATTTGTCTTTGGTCCTTGCCGCTGCCTGTTTGGTTCTTGAGGACATATGAATATCACACTCATACTGGAAAATCCAGAGAATTATGAAATGCTCTATGGCTGTGACCACAGAAACGCGCCCACAACTAACGAGCCTAATAAAAACATTGCCTTGAGGATGAATTTGATGCTTCAAATTTCATTCATACAGATTATACGGACAGGATATTTTACGCCTCTATCCAAATGAATCAAACGTTTCGCTTCTCTGAAGACTTATCAATAAGGGTCATCATCAATTCATAGTAGATAGAATTCTGTCTAGATAGGACATACCAGTGCTGTACTCGATGATTCTGTGGAAAGCCAAAATGGTGGATTGTGTTGTCGAAACGCAAACGATATGTCGATTTGTTCATAGTAATGGTAATAGTACTGTCCATGGGCATACTGCTTGCAGTTAATTTACCAACCCTGCTTACGAATCGACAGTTTGTTGGTATGACTACTATAGAGTCCTGTGTCCCTATCTATATCCTCTATGACCCACCTGGGGGTGGCAGCTACAGTAGAATAACCACATCAGGAGATGCGCAAGTCATAGCTTCATTTGAAGGCATGAATGAGGGCCAAGTGGTGAAAGGAGTGTATGATG
>JAEORX010000198.1 GCA_016840685.1 Candidatus Thorarchaeota archaeon | reverse complement strand
GCCTCAGATACAATACTTAAATTCACAATTGTGAAGTTACTAATGTTCAATTGGAGCAATCATTGGAGATTAGGTATTGCCAGATATTAGACGAATCAAAACTGTATTCAAAAGCAAGCCAACTATGGAAGGCGCTGGCGTTCGACTAAAACGAGTGTTTGGATTTCACGAGGCTCCGAAGTTTGATCCATTCCTCTTACTCGACCATTTTGGGTCGGACAACCCGGATGACTACATGGCTGGATTCCCGTGGCACCCGCATAGGGGTATTGAAACAATCACCTACATGTTAGATGGCAGAGTCGAGCATGGTGACAGTCTGGGAAATCAAGGGGTCATTGAATCTGGTGATGTTCAGTGGATGACTGCAGGAAGCGGCATTATCCATCAGGAGATGCCCAAGGAGTCCGAAGGTCTTATGATGGGTTTTCAGCTCTGGGCCAATCTTCCGTCACATCAGAAGATGATGCATCCACGCTATAGAGATGTCAAGAGGAACACCATTCCAGAGGTGGAGTTGGAGAGTGGAGTAAGAGCGAGGGTCATCTGCGGTGAGATTGCAGGCACAAGGGGACCTGTTCAGGACATCGTCACTGAACCAGAATATCTTGATGTTGAAATGGCATCAGGCAAAACATTCTCACATGACATCAAAGAGGATCATACTGTCTTTGCATATGTATTCGAGGGAAGCGGAGCCTTTGGAGTAGACAAGGTGACAGTAGAATCAGGCCATCTAGTCCTCTTTGATGAGGGTTCTGAGGTTCTCATAGATTCGGGTGATGAAGGACTGCGTTTTCTTCTTATCTCTGGAAAGCCCATTGGAGAGCCTGTTGCGTGGTATGGTCCAATTGTGATGAACACCCGCGAAGAGTTGGAAACCGCGTTTCGAGAGTACCGTAATGGGACCTTTATCAAGAAGGGCAAGTAGAGTCAGTTACAATCTGAAAATAGTACGAAGCGAAGCTAATATATACTCGAAAATTGGCGGCGCGGGTGTGTGTACGACCCATAATTGAGGGGCGCCATATCGTTTGGATTCACGGTGAAGACTATGAGAGATCCTATTGGCTGGATGAGAGAAGAGTACAACAAACTCGTGGAACAGAATTTTGACTGGAAGATCAGAGAACTACAAGGACCATCCACACCTCGTGCAAAGATCGACGGTAAAGAGGTCATCATGCTCTGCAGCAACAATTACCTCAACCTGAGCAATCACCCCAAGATGAAGGAGGCTGCGCTTCAGGCTATCAAGACGCACGGAGTAGGTTCAGGCTCTGTTCGAGCTATCGCAGGGACAATGGATCTGCATCTCGAGCTCGAACGAAGACTTGCCAAGTTCAAGGGTGCTGAGGCTTCACTGACCTATAGCGCAGGATTCACCACAAATGAGGGACTCATCCCACAACTTGTTGACAAGGGTGATGCCATCATATCAGACGAGCTGAATCATGGGAGCATCATCGATGGTGTTCGGCTGACAAAGGCGACTCGTTTTGTGTACAGGCACAATGATGTTGCAGACCTAGAGAGGGTGCTTGTGGAAGCCGAGAAAGAAAAACCAGTGAGGATGCTCGTAATCACTGACGGAGTCTTTAGCATGGATGGAGATATCGCACCTCTGGATGGCATCGTAAAGGCTGCAAAACCACATGGCGCAATGATCTATGTGGATGATGCCCACGGCGAGGCTGTCCTGGGCAAGGGCGGCCGAGGTATTGTGTCACACTTCAACCTCTCGCACAAGGATGTTCATTTCGAGATGGGGACGTTCTCGAAAGCGTTCGGAGTCATGGGAGGTCATGTATCGGGAAGTCGTGACATGGTGAACTACGCCTTGAACAAGAGCCGTTCCTGGCTTCTCAGCGCTTCTCACCCGCCAGCAACAGCAGCAGCCTGCATCGCTGCTATTGACGTCCTCGAAACAGAGGAGGAACATGTCAAGACTCTCTGGGACAACCGCGAGTATTTCATCAAGGGTCTCCAGCAGATGGGCTTCGATACAGGTCACAGCCAGACACCTATCATTCCAGCCATGACCGGTGAAAGTTCAAAGGCAGTGGCTCTCAGTAACGGTCTCTACAAGAAGGGAATTCTTGCTCTCCCAATCGTGTTCCCCATGGTTGCTCGTGACAAGGCACGCATTAGAAACATGATGAACTCAGGTCTGACCAAAGACCAGCTGGATCTTGCTTTATCAGCCTACGAGAAGGTCGGAAAGCAGGTCGGAATCATCTAGAACTTGTAAGTGGAGCATCTCAACCCGAGATGCACCACATCTCCTTTCTTTGCTAAGGCTTATCTCTGAAGAAGGGAATATACTACATCATGTCTGACTTCGAGAAGGATGCAACCCTGCGGAGCGTGTTACTCGATGCTGCAAAGTCGGGAGAAACAATGAGGTTCTATGGACCTGGAATGATGATAGTCGCTGAAGGACAGATCGCCTTTGTGGGAAAGGATGTCGTTGGCTTAAAGCATGGCAAAGCCGAGGATGCTGATGAGTTCGTCTGTATTGAATGCATCATCAAGGTTCAGACTTTGGGAGAGTATCGTCACTACTAGACGTTCAAGGTGCTTGCAGATATCAGATGCCACCATAGACCAGTAATATGTAGAGCATCATCACAAACACAGCAATCATTGCCACTGATTCTAGTGCATTGATCTTCGAGTCATCTGTGATCATTATCCGTAGAATGAACATTGTTGGAAATGCGAATAATAGTAGGACCACTGAGTAGACATCTATAGGTAGTATATCGATTCCAAAGTATAGTGGGTCAATGAAGCCAACTAGCCCAGAGAATATCATGGTGAATCCAAAGATGACAAAGAAGACCTGTACTATACCCCCAAAGGCATTTGAGAGAGCAACCTCGAGCTCATTTTTTCGATGGCTACTAGCAACAATGATGTACTCCGGAGTTCCACCGAAGATGACCAAGAGCAGTGCTGCATGGATTATTGGTAGACCTATCTCATTGATGGCAAAATGTGCGAATGAAGAGAGAGCCTCCCCGCCGAGCAACGCGCCAATGGATGCTAAGACTACAAAGATGATGACTGTCTGCTTTGGCATGACCTCGTGTTCAATCTCACAGGCAAGGTAAGGATCCTCGGATGTTGGGTCACACCTTCCATAATATTTAGTGATTCGATAGAGATAGGCAATGAATACAACAACCAGACATACCCCGAAAAGTATCAATTCGCCTGCATCAAGATACTGTCTTATTTCACCACCAGTTGGTGTGATTGGGAACAAATGAACCAGCATCATCGAGAGACCGACTGACAGAGAGATAACTGCACCCATTGCCAACAAGTCTGAACCAACCCACATGATAGCATCAGGAAGCCTATAATTCCCGTGCTCATCTTTTGGAAGAATGAGTGTGTAAAAAGCAAACACAAGCGAGTTCATGAATATCGTCGCAAGGGCGAGAATCCAAGCCATCTCATACTGGCCAGCAAGAATGAGGAAAAGAAGGACACATAGTTCAGGAATCGTGCTTGCAATACTTGCATAGATACCTGAAACATAATCTGTTAGATGCATGTTATGTGCGATTCCTTCTACTGAAAGAACAAAGGCCTCACATGCTCCAGCGATTAACAGGATACCTCCTACTAATTCCAGATAGGGAAGTATAGTCTCAGGGATGAAGTGTAGTCCAAGAAATTCAAGGAGTAAGAGTGGGACCACGATTGCTAGTCCAATAATATATGACCATTGCCAGAGATGGAGTTTCACTACCTAGCACCTCCTCTGAGGCTGACCAGTCTTATAATTAAACTTCTCCCCTAAAGATTTGATGTGTCATCAAACATCCTCAGCAAGGACCTTTCGTATAATTGTCGTCGCAGTTCTTCCAATGACTGTAATCACAATCTGAACTAGCAGAGCGATGAAGAAGATGCCAACAGATATGGCCATGCCAAAGAAGCTCAGTGATGTCGCAGCTTGAGCCGCAAGAAGGTAGATCCAGACAAGATAGTAGCCATAAATACCCAGTATCAGGATGAACCCTACAGCAAGTCCATAGATGATGACTACTGTCTTCACTCCAGGTCTGTTGAGATCGACCTCACCTACTCCCTCTGCAATCACCAATCGACCTATTCGACGATTAAATCGAACGAAGAAACTAATCGCTCCGAGAAAGATGAAAAGCGTCAGCATTGCTCCGACCAGCAGTAGGAATATAGCAATGTCAGGTTCTATGATTGAAACATAGTCCCTGAGGACATATGCAGTTGCAGAGCCAAGTAACATTATCGCAGAAACAATCTCAGCGACAAGAGTTATTGTGGCAGTTCCTCTAAACATTGACCCTACATCAAGAAGTTCTTCTTCAGTAGACAGCATTGTTCCCTCCGGATGCGTGCACTTATTCTTAGTTATGAGCCCTCATAAAGACTTGTTGCCTGAATTGGCAAACCTCAATAAGAGGGAGGTATGTCAGACAAGAGAGATGGTGCCATGACAAATTACCTTCATGACATACCACCAGGTCCAGACCCGCCAAGTGAGATCTATGTCATTGTGGAACTAACAAGGGCAAGTAAGAACAAATATGAGTATGACGCAAAATTAAACCTCTTCAAACTGGACAGAGTTCTCTATACTTTTGCTCCTTTTGATTATGGATTCATTCCACAAACTCTGGAT
>JAEORX010000197.1 GCA_016840685.1 Candidatus Thorarchaeota archaeon | reverse complement strand
CCATCAGCAGGCTAAATAGCAGGTTCGATTGGAAGTCGAATCTCAACCTACTTCCATTATCATAACGATAAAATGGTGCTTAACAATGCCAAAACAAATCCATGATGTTGATAAGTTTCTTGAAATGAGCGAGGATGCCACTGAGTGCCGTGTCAAGAGGGGAAAAGACCAGGTTAAACTGAAACTTCGCACTCAGAGTTACCTCTATACATTGATTGTTGAGCCCCAGAAAGCAGAGGAAATCCTCCAACAGGTCAAGTGTCAGATTATTGAAGCTCGTCCTAGTGGGGAAGGAGCCTAAATCTCAATAGACTCGTTTATTTCTGCAACATGAGCCTCGCGCTTGCGTTTCTCTAGTCTCTCAGCTAGAGCATCACATGATTCTGACTCACCATGGACCGTATAGAACACTGGTTCACCGGGGATTTTCAATAGCATGTCCAACATTCCCCTTGAATCAGAATGAGAAGAGAGATGGTGTTGTCGGACATCAGCTTTTACATCGAACAATCGACCACCAGCTGTGACTTTGTGGGTGGCTAATAGTTCTGCACCTGGTGTATCTGGAATCTGAAAGCTAACAAGAACAATGGAGTTCTTTGGATTGTCATGGACCATCTTAAAGTAGAGATGTGATGCACCTCCCTTGAGCATCCCTGCGGGAGAGATGATTACTCCACCGCTCTTCACAGCGTTTGAACGCTCCCGATTGTCTTGGATGATATGAGTCCGACTCACTGCACGTTGGAATGCCTGTGGACTCTGTAGATACTCTGGGTGTCTGACAAGTACATCATTGACTGAACGAGCCATTCCATCGAGATAGATTGGATACTTGTAGGGGAGGCCCCTTCGCTCGAGGATACACATTATCTCCTGACTCCGACCCACTGCAAAGGCGGGAATCAGCACCGTCCCACCTCGTTCCAAAGTCTCGATCACCGTGTCCATCAGTGCCTCTTCTATGTCCTCTCTCTTGGGATTGGTCCTTCTGGCGTAAGTGCTCTCAGTGACGACAATATCATGCTTTGGAAGGTTAATTCTTGCTCCAGGGTTGAGTTGAGACTCTGTTGCATTGAAGTCCCCTGTGAACAGTATCCGCTTTCCATTCACCCTGACGGAAACCATGGCACTCCCTGGGATATGTCCAGCATTGAAGAGAGTCATCTCGAAGTGGTGACCTAGAGGAACAGTTTCCTCGTAGGCAGTAGCCTGACACTGCCGCCTGACTAAGGCGATATCCTTTCGTGTAAAAGGCAAAGGACCTCTTGAGATGTTGAACATGTCACGTAAGAGTAGGACACTCAAATCACGTGTAGCAGGGGTACAGAACAGCGAGGCCTCACTCTCCCTGAGGATACGTGGAATACCTCCAGAGTGGTCCAGATGAGCATGCGTCAGTGCGACTGCCTGCAGGCCATCTGTGTGGATCATGTCTGGAAATGATGGGGGTTCTGTGAACATCACTCCATAGTCGATGAGAACACTCTCATCGTTCTGTTCTACGAAGAACCCTGATCGGCCTATCTCACGACAAGAGCCTAGAAATGTAAGTTGTGACATGAATCTTTACGTCCTTGCCGGAGCCAGTACGATGTAAAGAAAAAGGTTTGGCATAAGGCTGTTTGTGAATGGATTTAACAATCTATGAGAAAGTTCAATTAATCCAATTTAACCTCGAAACGAAATCTATATCAGATAAGGACCGCTTCACTCCTATGAATGGCCACAGTAGTAGGCGGAGAGACTTCGGGTGACGGAGGAAAACACTGGAAAGAAGTCCAGCAGCAAGAAAGCTGATGCTGAAGAGCTGCAGGACCGCGACAGCATGGAATGCATCTTAGTTGGCAATAAGAATGTGATGTCATATGTTCTAGCCTGTGTGACCCTATTCAACAAGGGAGCAGAGGAAGTTGTCATTAAGGCAAGAGGAAGGCTGATCAGCCGAGCCGTGGATGTTGCTGAAATTACGCGTCACAGGTTTATATCCGACCTCACGGTGAAGAGCATAGAAATCGGCACCACCACTGTCCAAACGGATAAGGGTAGTGACCTCAACGTATCAACCATAGACATTACGTTGACAAGGTAGCACGATTCTGGATTGATTCTCGCCCGAAGCCCAGTCTTTGCTGTGCCTTCGAGATTGGCGAGGATTGACGAATGCGACTACCTGTATGTAACTTCGATCTTGAATCGGATATGTTATGCACAAGTTGTCAGGCAAAGCTTGACCGAGGAGAAATCACAACTTTTGACATCGAGTTCAGCAAATGGTTACTTGAGAGGGAGCAAGAGCATCCGAACTTAGAGAGCCTTACACTTCTGAGAGCAACTAGAATAGAAGGTCGCTTAATCCTTGTTGTGAAGAAGAAGGGTAAGGAACTCCTTCTTACAGAGGAGAGTCTGATTACTGAACTTTCAGAGAAATTCGGGGAAGTGATGATCTTTGAGGGACCAGTAAAGCTACGGGGCATAATTCAAGAGTTCATTGCTCCAGCAAGTGAGGTCGGAGTGAACAGCCTATATCTTCCAGATGGCTCAAAGGAGAGTATTGTGATGCTTCGTGGAGATGACAGGGCACGTATCAAATATACTACTGATGAACTCAGAGCAATCGTGTCAGCAATCATGGGTGAGTCAGTCCTCTTCGAGTTTCAGGATGACCGACTAAAAGCTGAAAAGGAAGATGAAGTGTCCGATGAGTTTGATCAACGGATGGAAGAGATGAGTCAGAAACGCTCCAGGATTCGTTGATCTAAACCCTGTTTATTGGATGATTTTTCATGATTTCACGCATAACAATCGTTGCGTAGGATCCTTTTCTTAACGAGAACCGCATTAGTAGACCATCATCGGTACAGGAAGTTTCTAAATCTGGGATTGCAATGGATGTGAGATGCAGCCCCCCAGGAGAGTCCAATGCCCTGATGTCGGGGTTTCTAAAGTCAGTCAGCTGAACTTCCTCCTCCTTAAGGACCTCTTTGGCAAGTTCGGTCTGTTTGGTTGGAGGGAGTCTTGTCGAGTATCCAAGAATTGGTAGAGCAAGGCCATACTCACCAGACTCAACCTGAAGCTGTCGGTCTGTGAATGTGGACTCTGTGACATAGAGCCAAGTGTCGCGACCAGAATGAGTCTCATCGAGCTTGATTAGGAAATCGCCAACTTCAGGGGATGACACGGACATCCCGAGCTTCACTCGTTTGCTGAGTGTGCGATTGAAAAGATATGACTGAAATGAATGAACGTGAAGAGTCAACAGTCTGGGTGGTATCTTGCTAATTGCTCTCTCAAAGGCGCCTTGGTGTTTCAGGAGCTCTTTCATCACGGTCTTCTCATAACCCATGTCTTCAGGAAGTGACTCAATCATTTCATCAGTCGGGGTTAGATTCTCAGACAACTTTAGTCTAATATTAGTAAGCTCTTCTGGTTCATACTCACTAGTCGTAGTAAGCATGGAACGAACAGCCTCTTCATAGTCCCTCTTGATCAATGCCTTTCCAATAAGATGTGTGTTGGGTCGAGTTATACCAAATCTCTGAACTCCAAAGTAGTTCAAGAGGGGTTTTTCGCGTAGCTCACTTGACACTTCAAAAGCCGACTCGCAGTCAGTGCGGATCTTTCTAAGGAGGATTGTGAACCTATTCCCCCAGAGGTCACCAATCTGAACAGGATGTCTTGTGTAGTGCATATCACGAATGCTGATTCTAGACAGGTCAAGGACACTCAACGCTTCTATAGCTCTTGCAGGAGCACTCATAGACTGGGAGGTTATAGCTCGTCTGTCCTTAAGCCCTGCATAAGTAATATGATCCCTTGACACCTTGAGGGAAGCGGCTAAGATGTTGGTAACACTCATTGTCGAAAGACCCATCTTCTGCAGAGTAAATGTGACAAACCTGTCTTTCTTTCCCTCAACTATAGGAGTTTCTCTAATTTCAGGCCAGGGTTGAACTCTCAGGACCTTCCGATCTGCAGTGATTTCTTCTACGACAAAGTCCTCGAAGCGTGTTTTCAGTTTTCCTCCGATTCCTGGAAAGCTTGTAGAATATAGCTCCATTCCTAGTAGTTTCTCAAGAGGGTGAACATCAATCATGTTAGTCACTCTACAATAGTTTGAGTTCGCCAGTCACCTCATCCATAGTTTCAGCCTTTGCTGGACCAATACCAAGCACAGTGATAGTGCCCGGTGGGAGTTCAGTCATGCCAGCATCACGGATCAACGCATGCAAGAGACCATGACTTGCAGCTTTCTGTTTTAGTGCGAGCAACTCCTCTTCAGAACCCACCTTGACAGCGACCTTCTTCTGACCCTCACGCAGCCACGCCTTCCAGATATCCTGTTTGAGTTTTCTTACCTGTTCGGCAGAGGACACAGACCCGTGAGCCACTTGAACTGCAATCTTACCCCTACTCATGCCAAGATCGGTACGTACTGCAATGACTTGTTTGTATGTGAATGCTCTCTCACTCAAAGATTCTACCCTCTAGGCACTTAGGCTCGATGGTCTATCTGAGGGGAGAGTTAAAAACGTGCTCAAAGCTCTTCTAACAGGGATTTATTCATGAACCATGATGCTATCGTTGTAGGCGCAGGACCTGCAGGGCTCCTTGCAGCCACTAAGATAGCTGAAGCAGGATACAATGTGCTTGTGGTGGAGGAACACAAGAGAGTAGGAGAGCCAGACCATTGTGCAGGTCTCTT
>JAEORX010000196.1 GCA_016840685.1 Candidatus Thorarchaeota archaeon | reverse complement strand
TGCCATGAATGAGAGAGTAATGCATCTTCATTGTCAGCCGAAGCTGTCAAGTACCGTGATGCTAAGTAAAGTCAAATCTATTCTAGATAGCAATCCAACTGTTGCATACCTTCTCTCCCCTATTCGTGCTAACTCAGTTAATATGTATTATTTCAGACTCATTTCTATTCTGAGGTTATACTCATGGGTGTAGATTATAATAAACTAAGGAACACAGTCCTTGAAAAAATGAACAAGGGAAAATCTGGCGACGTTGGAAATGAGCTGAGAAAAGTGTTTGAAAAGATCGATCCTTCAGAGTTCCAGATTTTTGGTGAGATTATGAAGGATGCCATTCTAGTGGATCCTGCGATGTTCTCAGAGAAGGCATACATTCTCTTTGATAAGATGATGCGTGCAAGGAAAGCAGACAAACTAGCTGAATTCGAGAGATTCTTCGTCCAGAACTTCTGCAAACTACCTGGTGAGGAATTCGCAGTGATTGCAGATGGTTGGGTTGAAACGGGCAAGTCTGTGATTAAGGGTCAGGTATTCGTATCAGACCATCGTATCATCGCAACTGGTGTACAGGAAGCCAAGAAGGCTAGGGTGAGCGGAGGCGGAGTGTTTGCGTTTCTGAGCCTTATTCAACTGGGCAGTTACATGTACAACAAGTCGATCATGGAACAGATAACCAAGGGAATCACCGACAGTGGATACCAAATGGTGAACTACGGAGTGCTCTACCCAATCAGGGGTGGCTACAACATCGAGCAAGAAGCCAAGGGATTCAGAGCAACGCAGAATGACCGAGTAAACTTCCAGGTTGATGTACCTTACACAAACAAGAAGGGTCAGCAAGAGATTGCAGATATTGATGTTTCAGTCGTCATTAACATCAAGGATCCTGAAATACAAGCCAAACTCGATAAGATTGAATCGATTGTAAGGGCTCATGCAAAGCCCACGTAGCATCAGTATTCTAGTTTCCTCCAAGCATGCCTTTCCGCAAGAAATGTGCATGTCTTGGAGTTACTTCTTTCTATCAATGTTATATTGAATCTCAAGAAAGAACTGGAACTCCATCTCTTATTGATACCGCATTCCAGCCATCCGAAGCTGTTAAGTATTGTTGAAGTAGGAATAGGTGCATAGGGAAAAGGGCATGAAGAAATCAAATTGGTTTGTAATCGTTCTATTTGTGATCTCCTTAGTTAGTGCTGGACTTGCATCACCCTCTCATTACTATTTTCATAATCCGGTCGATAATATTCAATCCATTATTTTGAGCGACCTTACTCATCACGATCCAATTGTAATCAATAGGGCCTCTGATTTTATTGACCAAGGATTTCCTGGCAATGGATCAGAGTCTAATCCTTACTTAATTGAGGACTTGAACATCACTGAAGGACAGAATGGTATCTTTGTGAGTGACACTCGCGTACATTTTGTGATTAGAGGGTGTCACATTGCTGGGTACGATTCAGTTGAGTTCGACAATGTCACAAATGGTCGTGTTGAGAAGTGTGTCTTGGTTCAAGGTTGGGGCGTGAGGCTGACATCCTCGCCCAACTGCGTAGTAAGTCAATGCAACATTAGTAGCGTAACAGACGGAATGAGAATAACGAGCTCAGCAAATCTAACGATTTCTGGGAACTCGATTTCGAGCTTTTCTCAATTTGGTATAGTTGCATCATCAATCCCCAACTCGATTATCGATGACAATTCGGTTTCAACCACCGGACAACAGAATCATGAGGCAATCCTCATTTCGAGTTCGAGAAATCTTACATTTCGCGGAAACAAAATTTTTGACAATCCCGCTATTGGGGTTGAACTGAGTAACTCAGGCGATTCCTACTTTTTAGAGAATATATTCGATTCCAATGTTGGTTACGGTTTGGTCATCAAATCAAGTGAAGAATGTAATCTAACTTCAAACCAGTTCATTCATGATGGATTGTTCGTAGAGAGTACCTCTCCTCTCCTCTACACTTTCATTAACAATACAATGAACGGTTTGCCTATAGGCTATTTCGAAAGTGTTTCAGACACAATTATCGATGCCTCTCCCTATGGGCAAGTCATACTATCAAAGGGTGACAATGTCACAGTGTCAAATGGAAGATTCGAAAACGGGTCAATTGGAGTCTTGTTGGAGCGCTCTGATGATTGTAGGATTACAAACTGCACAGTGACTTCCAACAAGAATGATGGGTTCTACCTCTACAGCTCCAGTAATTGTGCTATCTACAATAACACGCTTCGTCAGTGTCTTGACATTGGTATCAAAATAGAGTCGTCCTTATCAATCTCAATTGATAATAACACCATCACTGGTCCAACAGGTTGTGGAATCAAACTCGATGCCCAATATGCTAACATAACCAACAATCAAGTGTCCGATGCTACATTTGAAGGCGGTGTATATTGGACTGGATTAGATGGTCTATTTGTTAATAACACATTTACACACTGTGGTCTGGTGAACTCAATTTCTTACTTACCATCACCCTACTATAATGAGATTTCAAACAACACTGTCAATGGCAAGGAACTTGGTTATTTCTTCAATACCAACTCGACTGTTATTGAGAATGACCAATATGGTCAGGTCATCCTCGTCAAGTGCAATAATATCACGGTTCGTGGAGGAAATTACTCACAAGCCAGTCTTGGGGTATCAATATCATACTCAAACAACTGCTCTCTACTTGATTCCCAGTTATCATTCAATAGTTTAGGTGGTGTTCTGGTAGCATCATCAGGTAGAACTCGAATTGAAAACAACATCCTTGGACCCGATTCATTGTATGGAATGTTGGAACTCCATACTTGGGGGTCGGTGATTACAAATAATGACTTTTCATTCAATGTGGATGGGATTTACTCCAACCTCATTAGCAACCATACCTTTGTAGGGAACACAATAACGAATTGCTCTGATGTTGGTTTCGAGTTCTATTTCGGAACAACTCATACAGGCACACCTAGTTTCAACAATTGGACACAAAACAACATCTCCTTCAATGCTGGTTTTGCAGGGCTCCACGGATCATTTGATGATATGACTGTAATTAACACTGGTATCATTGAAAACAACACTGTTGCCTTCAACGAAGGATATGGGATGTATTTCCATTTTGCTAACAATCTGATAATCAAGGGGAATGCCTTTGTCTATAATCGCTGGGGACCTTTCCACATCTCAGGTGAGAATTGTACGATTTTCAGGAACGAGTTCTACTGGCAAGGTCCTGTGGACAATGGTGACAACAATGCCTGGGATGACGCAGTCAGTGTGGGCAACTACTGGTTCACAATCTACATTGGTGTGGTCAATATCCAGGGATCTGCAGGTAGTGTTGACCACTATCCACAACCAATTGCTTTTGTCTATCCACTAGATGATCTAACCTTTGAGGAGGGAACAACTGGGCACGTTCTTGAATGGAACGCCTATGCTCTTCATCCAGTGAGTTACGAGATTTACGACAATGACACATTGCTCTATTCTTCTCTCTGGGACGGCACAAACATCACATACATTGCTGATTCACTAGGGTCGGGAGTACATGTTCTTTCATTGTATGTGCATATCATGTACGATTTTCCTTCATTTCTATTTCCAATCGTTCCACCCGTAGATCAGGTCATCATCACAGTCACATCAACATCAACGACAACCACACCTACTTCGATAACAACCCCTACTCCAACCTCCCCCACTGAAATTACAACACCCACCTCTGGCACATCGCAAACAACCATACCTCAACAGCCGCCATCTATGAATCCATTAGTTCTCTTGATTGGTGGGATTGGATTGGCACTAGCAATCGTAGTCATCCTATGGTTGAAGAAGAGGTGAAGTCAGTAGAAACGGTCAATCACCAATCATACCGTATTTGAGAAAGTTCACCTACAGTGGGTCTTCTGAGAAGTACAATCAGTATAGCTATAATCATAACTACTCCTAATCCAGTAACAAAGATCACTAGGGCCAGTAGGTCTATGATCGTTCGAGGGGTTGGAACAGGGGGGTGTGGTTGTTGAAGGTGCTAATTGTTGAATCTCAAGCTAATCTCTGCATGAAGTATTTTACAGATTTCGTTCTTGAATTCTGTTTCAACTTCAAAGCCGAAGCTGTTAAGTACCCGACAAAATTGGGATTGCTCAGTATCGCCGCCTTTTCGTCGGCGTTCAAA
This sequence comes from Candidatus Thorarchaeota archaeon, assembly GCA_016840685.1. Taxonomy (GTDB): domain Archaea; phylum Asgardarchaeota; class Thorarchaeia; order Thorarchaeales; family Thorarchaeaceae; genus SMTZ1-45. Next base: position 532 of record JAEORX010000196.1, on the reverse strand, counting down.
CAAGGATTCAGTGATATATTATGAGTCGAAAAGTGTGCATCGCAGGTGGTGCTGCAACACCTTTTGACTATCCCATGCATATAACACCGGAAGCCATGGCTGCCAATTGTATTGTGGAGACCCAGCAGGACATCCCTGACCTTACCCTCAGGGACCTGCAGTTTATGGTATATTCTCACTTCTCAGTACACTTTGGCAAACAGCTCTGTCCGGAATGGGTGGTACATGACCACCTTGGGTTAGTCGGATTGCCCCACGTGCGTATTGAGAACGGTGGAAACACAGGAGGTTCAGCACTCTATGGCGCCTTCATGGCCATTAAGTCTGGGCTCTTTGATGTTGTTGGAGTATACGGTTGGGAGACCATGGACAACGTCACCCAGTCACAGGGTAGCGAGTTCATTGCGCTTGCCTCAGACACGAGGTATGAGGCGCTTGCTGGCGGTATCTACCCAATCTACTATGCTGCGATGGCGTACAAGTTCATGAAGGAGAATGGTCTCACAGAGGAGGACTTCGCTCTGGCTGCGAT
>JAEORX010000195.1 GCA_016840685.1 Candidatus Thorarchaeota archaeon | reverse complement strand
TTGCTCAGTCACCTATGATTCGCCCCTCTGTTGAATTGATTATAGAAACAGATCCGACTCAGATTCGTGGTATCGAGGACCCGGAAATCCAAGAACGAATTTTTCAGCAGATGCTCGAAGACTCCAAAGTGTATAACCCAATGAATGAGATTTCCAAGATATCCCCGAGACCCCTCCTGATAGTTCATGGTACTGATGATACTGGCATCTCCCTTGCTGGGGTGAAAAGACTCTATGAACTTGCGGGTGAGCCCAAGGACCTAGTGGTGGTGGAGGGGGCTGACCACAACCTCTCAGACCAACGAGCCTACGACATCACCATGAACACGGTCGTTGAGTGGTTCAGGAAGGAACAGCCCTCTACTTGACCGAGCTAGTTACCTTCCACAGGTCGGTCCAGCTTGTCACTCAGGATAGGACGGCACTACTTCTCTTTCCTTGTCCTGAGCAATGAAAGGAGTCCGATCACGATGGCTGCTGATGCGAGCCCTGATGGGGCAAGAATCCAAACCAAAGGAGCTCCTTCCGCAGGCATCTGTTCTACAGTCACACTGAAGCTCGTTGCCACCATCAGTCCACTGGAGTCAAAGACTGTCAGATGAAGCGGATATAATCCGACTTCAAGACCCCCTACACTCTCGATTGTCGCCACACTCAGCTCACCAAAGGACTCCCAGGTGATACTGAAGTTTCCTGTGTCGCTGAGTGTCCATTCATCAACCCACGAGTTGTCCCATGCTATCACTTGGATCTCGACTACATCTCCGTAGTAGAAACTGACATCATTCAGAGTCGTCACAAACACCGGGTATGTAGTGTCCACCACTGTTACTTTGAACACTCCTGTGACCGATTGCCCATAGAGGTCTGTAGCATTCACCTCTAGCCCATACTCCGTAAGTTCGAGGTTTCTCCTGTCAAGGAGAACACCATTATGGTCAATCTCAAAGTGGAGGGTATCATTGACCACCCAGTGGGCAATTGGAGGGTAGGAGTTCACCATGAGTTGATGGAAGCATGAACTACCAAGCTCTATCTCGAAGTCAGAGGGTGTATATGCCCAGCTTGGTGGGAGGGGAGGGTACACCAACGGGCTGTAATCTCGAAGACCCGATGGACCGATAATTGAACATGACTCGTCATAGATACCATCGTTGTCAAGGTCTAAAGATGTGAATCCAAAGTAATAATTGTGAGAGAACTCATTCGAAGAAGGAGATGAGTAGTCGCTGGCACCATCCATGTAGCCTCCAAAATAGTTCCACACTACTCTGGTCCCCGATACGCCAGCGGTGAGAAGTACTCCTTCAAATAATATCTCAGTGAAGGAGTTCTGTCTAATCTCATTGCCCACACAAGCCACTGAGAAATATATGCCATAATCACTATCCGAGAACGTATTCTTCACTATCCAGCTATAGGCGAGAAGCTGAGCAATAATTGCGACAAAACTTGATTCAAACATGCAGTCTTCGATATTCATGTTTATTGTATCATTCAGAAATAGGTGGTAAACATTCTGAACGAAAGATGTTGTAGTGACAACAGAATGATCGCAATTTTTGAAGTGAATACCATTGTCGTTTCCAGAGATCGTGTTTCCGATTGATGAAAAGTGTGTCACATTCTCAAGATAGATGCCATTATCACCATCTCCGAGAAGGCAATCTCGTATCACCAAGTAGAGACTGATGTTGTAGAGTGCAATGCAACTACCGGTTCCTGACAGGGTGATATTATACCCCTCAATGATGAATGGGTCTTCCAATGTACCATTTCCAGCCCAAGTTTCCGCCTCAGCTTTTACAGTGAGGTTGCCATTCCCTGCTATAAAGATTGGACTATGTTCTTCGTAAGCTGGTCGAAATCTGTCAACCACATCATCTTTGATTATAGATACACCCTGAAACTTCCCTATCACTACTGTGTCTTGATATGTCATGATGGTTGATGATAGCAAGACCAAGGCGATGAAGAGGCTTAATGATAAGACCTTTTTGTTCACAATCACATTTCTCCAATATGCGATATTACTCATCAGATTGGACATCTTGCCTAATCAGTCATTCGAAAACCATCTGGTGTGGTAGACTCCCACTACGATCTAGGTCTGCTCTGACCTTCGTCTAGCAGCCACGACTGCGACAATTATGAATCCCAGCACAAGCGCACCAACGGTGAGAGGTACATAGTCCGGTGGAGTGGCATCTATTGGGGTTGTTGGACTGACAGGTCCTGTGGCAGACATGGCGACCACAAACACGTTCATCTCCTCCTGGTTCATGGTCACTTGAAACCCAGCATCCTTCAGCTCGTTCATAGACCGTTCCAGATAGTTGTGGAACGACTCCTCCTGTTGCACATAGGGGTAGTAGATGTGCTCACAGATTGGCTCATGGTCGGGGTCAAGAGATGAGTATGACATGTAGTTGAGATATTGCGCTGTGGGCACAAGCACATGCTTTGCTGACCAGTAGTCCAGAGCCACTGGGTCCACACTGGCTCCTATGATGTCTGTGGCACTTGCTGCAGTGTATGTCGACCATGGCCCCCTGTCGGAGGAGCTCTCTATTGGATTTGCATTCACCCAGACCATGTCCAGAATGTTCAAGACAGGAGCTCTTGTTTCAGCCATCAATGTCCCCATGCCACCAAGCTTGACTGAGAAGTGCTCGTGAGGGACATCAGGATGGACCTGCGTGACGATATAGCCCTGGGGGACACCCATGTAGTGCTTGACACAAGCAGTCACACCAAGAAGCTCGTGGGACTTCAACACTGGCATGTTGAGTATCTTCAGCTTGTCCGTATCGAACCCAGTCCCGTTCCAGATACCGTGTTTGAAGCTGATATAGGCTCCAGTGGTCGGACTCTGGAACTTGGGATAGGAGCAGTATATCTCAGTGTCTTCATGCCATGTTGTGCTCCGAACATAGCCGTCCTCAAAATCTCCCTCATCATAATCATCCACTGTACTATAGTGAAGGTTATCCCAGAGCATCGTGCTGACATTCCACTCAGGATAGAAAGAGTCAGCGACATCCTGAGTGGTCTGGTTTCTGTAGTATGAATTGGGGCTCGGATAGTCCATGCTCCCAATTCCCTGTCCATTGTCTCCAATGACGACCTCGCCGGTGAATTCGTCTGGATGGTCATGTATTGCATTGATGACACTCGTGATGAGGTCCGTGTTGGTCCCACCTCTGCGAGGCCACTGACTGTTGATCTTGATCAGAATGACATCATCACTCCCAATCAATCCATCAGGTGCGGTCTCTGTCTTGTAGAAGTGCAGTCCCTGTGAGGCCATCAGGTCAATGAGTGCGGACACTGATGAGTCCATACTCCCCTCAGGTCCTGTCGCGTTCTGAAGAAAGAAGAGGTCTGATGCGGTTTCTGGGTTTGAGGCAGTCTGAGGAGTCAGGACTATTGGGACTCGTTCTAGATTTGTGTCCACCTGTAGGGGCTGAAGACCAAGCTCAGCTGGACCTGTTGCCATGATGAATCCCCCCACTGAGAGAAGCGTCAGTATCGCTATGGGTTTCAGGGCTCCGACTGATACTCTGAGGCTAGCTATGCTAGGCAGTGAAAGAAAAACCGCTGCCTTGAAGAGTGATATGTTTGCCAGTGCGGCCTGTTGACAGGGATACACTATTCGCGAAGGTTTTGTCCCTGTCCTGAGAGCTAACCAGATTGCACTTGCCATGGCAAAAAGTGCTAGGCTCAACAATCCATGCCTGCTTTTTCTATATCCTTTATGTGAGCCATCTTCTTCAGGCTTTTGACACATTCAAGTCTCTCTCCAAAAGTGAGTGCAAGATTCTTTGCTATTACCTTTTGTAATTCAGTAACCAAAGGACAAAACGGATGCAGCCTTGACATTCCACTTTCAATTTTGCATTTACCAGTGTATCTTTCATCAGTAGCTTGGTCATCTAGCCCATCCGTAGGAATCTGAAATAGGCCTTCATTTTACTTGGTCGGACAAGAAGTGCTGGCACCCTCTGTCTGTACTCATTATACCCCTCACCAAACCTCTCGACCAGCTCTTTCTCCTCCTTCCATATCTGCAGCCTAAAGACAAGAAAGATCAACAGAAACAGAAGAATGGAATAGACTGAGAATCTGAAGAACAAAGCCCCAGTCCCAAACAGAATCCCTCCCAAATACGTCGGGTGCCTGATGACCGAATAGATCTCATGCTCTTGTATTTCAGACTCCTCCGGGAAGTAGAGATAGACGACAGTCATGTAGTCGAGACCGAAGGTGAGGATGGCACTTCTGATTGTGAGAGCCCCAAGTACAAGTAGAATCCCGGATAGAACAACACGGACCCAGATCTCAATCTCAGGGGCAATGCCAAGGAAAGGTAGCAGAGACCTGGACCATTGGATCGTGAGGTTGTTTACAGGTGGACCTGGCGGGAGTGAGCGAATGGATGTAAAGGCATGAAAGATAATGGATGGAATGAGAGAAACACCAGTGAAACCTCTCGGTATTATCTTCTGGTATGCGAGATTCCCATATTGTTTCTTCATCTGGTCCCTCTTGTTCCAGATACCCCAGATTAACCACAGGGCTAATTCAGCTATGAACACGCTTCCTATGATTGGGATGAACGGTTCAATCAATATGAGGACTGCGTTATCACTGTACAGTCGTGGGATGATGTCTAGAATGATGAGGAAGATGTAGGCTAGTATCCCTGCTACTAGTGCTGGAAGAAGCAGGATTCCGATT
>JAEORX010000194.1 GCA_016840685.1 Candidatus Thorarchaeota archaeon | reverse complement strand
AGTCAAGAGGAAATATGCCATTCGATGAGTATTCCCTGAGGATGAAACTAAAGGGTATCGTGCCTCAGTGTATGTATATCGTTGCTCTGAATGTGGGAAAATAAACTTCAATCAACTGAAACAAAGATTGCTTTGTGTTAATAGGTCATCCTTCAGAGGTCATGGATCTATCGTTTGCGTCTCAGCTAAACGCAATGATTTGGATGACCAAGAATGGTAAGGATCTCAAACCAGCAGTGTACGAATTCCCCAAGGAACTGGACAACGAAACAGCACTGGCCAAACTCGAAACAATGGGTATCAACATAGACCAATGGACAGAAGAACAAGAGCGCTATGCACGAGCATATGCTGAAGGAACATAGGAGCGTAACCAGCGAAGCTTGCCATTGAATGAATTTGAGCGAGGCATAAATCAATAAGCAGACCGAAGTCAACGACGTACATGCGATTCTACCCTGAAGATGCGGTTGTTCCTAAAGGACTGAGAACAGAGGAATTCCATTTACGTCCTCTGAGAGTGAGTGACGCAGAGATTGACTATGCGGCTGTGATGGATAGTAAATTGATGCTGCGTGTCATGAGCCAGAGTGAATGGCCACCAGATGATTTCACTTTAGAAATGAACAAGAGCGATTTAGAGAGGCACGAAAAAGAGCACGATGAACGTACTGTATTCACCTACACAGTTCTAGACTCAACTGAAAGAATTTGTTTAGGATGTGTGTACATCAATCACTTGAAAGAGGGACCAATGAGAGGTGACTATGTGGCTTTGCTTCGTTTTTGGGTCCGTCAGTCATACTTGGATGAAAATCTAGACCGAAGTTTGCTAGAATCCTTGATTGACTGGTTTAGAAACGATTGGGCATTCTCGCGTGCTGTCCTTACTGTTGCTAATGCAGACGAGAGGCAGAATCAGCTAGCGAACGATTTGAGTCTTCAGCTTGTCCATACATACGGAAACAAATGGTCAGAGTACCTCATTAAGGATGCAAAGAGATGATTTTCAATGCTTTTTTTATGCAGAGTTTTGTGGTTTCGCATCGACGAGTCTGGGATTTCTTCTAATTATGTCAGCATAATCGAGATATGTGGTACTCCATTGGATGTTATAATCGAAACGTGGGAATCACAATTCACTGGTCGAAACCTAGCGAACGTGTAATCATAATGATAAAAAACAACCGTAGGGGGTAGTTCACCCCCTACTCGCAGATGGTCTTGCGGTTTCATTCCTTCTCGTACTTGAAGCTCAGAGATACTCGTGCACGATAGGCGACTACCTTGCCATCTTCAATTTTCACATCGAGATCTTTGACCTCAGCAATCCGGAGATCCCGGAGGCTTTTAGCAGCTTTTGCAACAACGCTGCTAACAGCGTCTTCCCAGCTTTTAGTGCTGGTTCCAATTAGGTCAATTACTTTGTAGATACTTTCATCCATTAGAGAGCTTCCTCCTTCATTATTGATGTAATAATAAATGGGATTCTCTGAACAAAAGCGTTACCTTAGGCAGTTATTTCTTCTTTCCGAAGATATACATGACTGATGCTTCTGAGGATCCATCAGTCTTGACACGGTCTTTGAGTGATTCTGCCTCTTCTCTGATTTCATCATAAGAGGGATGTCCAAATATTCTGGTCAGAACCTTGTCGATTTGTTTCAGAACAGAATCAATATGGTCAGCACGTGTTGGGTTTGTGCAATAGTGTGCATCACTGCAGAAAAGACATTTGACAGACCAAGAGGACTCCATGAACTCAACCTCACTTAGACCAAGTTTACCAACTAGACTCCTCAATCTGCGACGCGTGAGAGTCTTGAAGTGGGGAATGCCCAAAAGAGAATCGACTTTCACATCGAGATGATGAACTAGCATATCCACTTGTTGAGCTGTTGTCTGTTCTCCATCAGAATACATCTCCTGAATGATGAAACTACCATCGGGCTTTAGCACGCGATACATCTCAGACAACACAGCTTCAATGTTCTCAAGGTGATGGATTGAATATGAGGCACATACCGTATCAAACTGATTTTCCAAGAATGTCATTGTTTCGGCGTTCATCACAATGAAATTCACCGGACCATCGTTAAGCCTCTTTCTTGCCCTGGTGAGACTTTCCTCAGAGATATCAATCCCTGTGAATGATTTGTAGTCCTTGAGGGTCTTCATTAGCACCTTAATGAAGTCACCATCATCTGTCCCTACATCTAGGACATCACCACCAGAGATTGTCCCTAGTTTTTCCCGCACCTCGATTGCACCAGAATCTCTGAGCGAATCAGGTATGTCTGCGATCAACTCAGATTCACCTACTGCTGGTAGTGCTCAATATAGATATCCATCACTGTTCTCATTTGCGCATTTTTCGGGTTTTCTATGGAGCTGTGTGCTGCAGAATTGCTTGAAGTATCTGGGGCACTACCTCTGTTGGAAAGCTATGTCCCATCCCATCGATGAGGAGGAGCTTTGCATCTGAAATGCTCTTGGCAGTGTCCTTTCCTCCCTCAACTGGAACTAACGGATCTGATTTTCCATGAATCACTAATGTTGGTATCTTCACATTGGCTAATTCCTTGTTTCGACTCCCAGAAGTGAGAATGGCTGCTAGTTGTCTTGGAAGACCTTCTGGATGATAGCATCTGTCATAGGATTGCTCTGCATAGTTACGGACATAGTCTTCATTCAGGGGATAGACGGGTCCATGAAGCACTTTAGCGGCTTTCAACTGGGCGGTGATGTAGTCGTCCCGATTCGAAGCAGCTGGTGCAAGTAGAACGCCCATTGCTTCAGGTGTTGACTGTGGTAGGTCTGGATTGCCGGTTGAGGACATAATTGATGTCAGAGTCCTCACTCGTTCAGGATAATGGATAGCAATGGTCTGAGCAATCATGCCACCCATTGAAACACCTACAACATCAGCCGCTTCAATTCTAAGTTTATCAAGCAAACCTATTGCATCATCAGCCATATCATTCAATGTATAGGGCACATCGACTTTTTGCCCCTGGATGAGCGACATAATATTAGGAACACCAGCTTCAGCAAACTTGGTCGACAAGCCCACATCACGATTATCAAAGCGAATCACCCAATGGCCTTGTGATGCGATTGCCTTACAAAAAGCATCATCCCACCGAATCATCTGGGCACCTAGTCCCATGATGAGCAACATTGGTGGGTCTGAGGGGTTCCCAAAGGAGTCATAGGCGAGCTCAACTTCGCCAACCCTTACAGTCTTCTCTCCACTATATGGTATTTTGTTCATCATTTATCGCCTCAACTAACCGTTAGGATATTTCTCACACTTACCCTATTTATGTTTCCAAAGATAACGACAGAATATGTTGAATTTGTGAAATCCCGATAAGGAATCAAGAAGGAGGGCTTATCGGGATTTTTTTCCCATAACTGCATTTATCTGAGTCTGTGTTGGAATAATAAAAGGTGACTTGCATAGCGTAGAGCGGGGCTAACATGAAACAACCTTCCATTGAACATGCTATTCTCATTGGAATTGTACTCATGGTCATATTCAGCTCAATCCCTTTCAAACAGGTCGTTAGTGTCACAAAAACTGTGGAATATGTGTCAGACGACGATTACTGCATCCAGAGTGGGTTTGGTGGTCCAGACGTCACCTGGGTCACAGTGATGTGTAATAGAACAGCAGAGATACGATTTATGTACCAAAGCGGAATCTGGGTTTCAGCGAAGAACGTTCTCCTAGCCTCGTTTACATCAAAAAGTGTGACTTTCTATTACAACAAATATTATACAACGAACATGGTGGAAATCATATCTGATGGACCTATCCAGGTAGTGATAGTCTTCGGGTATCTGATAGAAACAGAGTCGAGTCTCTTCGAGAACATCCTTCACATGATGAAGCTATACTAATGCTGCTTGAATCGAAGCTCATGTATCTGGTCTAACACGAGATGCCACATCCACTCCATCATTCTCAGCTATTCGAAGAAGAAGAGGAATTAGTGACAAATCGATGGATACAAGGTAGGCTAACTTCTTGTATGTATAGGTTCTAGCACCAGCAGTAAGTAGCTCCCAGAGACGTCTGTATGAGTACTTCAACTTGCGATAGTCATTCTTCAACATATTAAATCCATTGGTGCTATCAAGTGCATCTTTGATTATTTGTTCGAAATAGGATGTGTCAATCGCGATTCCCTCTGAAATGAAAGACCCATATTGTAGATCATAAATTGTAGGTCTCATTCCAGCCACATAGTCAATATCATCAAAGGTTATGACAAACGAGGAGGGTTGCTCATCTGTAAATAGAGAGTCTATCTGATCCTTCACAACTCGACCGATACTTTTGTTTTGATGAATGAGATACAATGTGTTCCCAGCGATGAGTTGAGCCGATATATGAGCGAATGCCTTCAATGCCTGCTCCTGGTTCTCTCCAAATGAACTGATTATAGTATTTAGATCGATGACATCTTCCTTCACACTCGTGGTCTGTATAGCGTCGGTTGATGATCCTTCATCGACCTGTACTAAGGAGGGATACTCAACTCCCCGAGCCTTGAGGTTCATATCGAGATATACAAGTATTGCATGAGGCGGCGTGCCATGCACTGAAATAACTGAGATGAGTCCGGTCTTGGCTTTCTCTATATCTTCCTCTCTAATCTCAAGAGGCACATTTTCCTTACATATATTGCAAAAAGCATATACTTCGGAGGGCTCATCTTCCGGCACAATACAACAGCTCGGTTAGATTTTGGTTCTAAATTACATGTT
>JAEORX010000193.1 GCA_016840685.1 Candidatus Thorarchaeota archaeon | reverse complement strand
TATCAAGAGCTATTTGATGAGATCACCGGCACGGAGAATCGGATAACCCAAGCTAAGCTCGACTATAATGATGCTGTGACAAACTACAATACTAAACTTGCCACGTTTCCGGGAAACCTCATAGGTGGCTGGTTTGGACTAAGTCCGATGATACTCTATGCCAGCGGTTAGAGTCACTCAAACAATGCATCAACAAGTCCTGTGAATGACTCTGCGTATCCATGTGGAAGGACTCCATTACTCGTTTCTTGGACAAACGAAGTTGCAGTCGTTTCATCGAACCGAAGAGTAAGCAGAGCACTTCCAATCTCCTCAGAGAGGGCCTCGAACTTTGCGCCTTTTGTTGCCACGGGTACTGCGATTATTGCAGCTTCAACAGCGTCAGTATCTAGGACATTCTTGAGACGGTTTGCTGAGTAGTAGGCAGCTACTCCACCACTACGGTCCCAGTCTTTCACATTGGGCAAGTCAATTCCAATGTATTTAGTAACACCCTCTTTAGTCAGTTCGATAATTGCAGCCTGTTGCTTTTGTGTGCCAGCTCCAGAAACCTCTAGCTCTACTTCAATCCCTAACGGTTTTGCGGCCAACGAGAGAGCCTCCAATATGGAGTTCAGCACTACGGTGGTTGTTAGTTTGATGACATAGTCCTCTTGGGCGGCTACCTCGATTTCCTTCTTATCAAACAATATCTCATCTAGACGAGGAATTAGATATCGAATGGCTTCTCGAGGGTTCCCCTCACTCTCTGTGAAGGCAACATCAATGTCCTGGTCTGAATACGGGAATAGCGAATCTGGTGGTGCCTCTATGTTTTGTGCTTGCCAGTACCTAGACATAGTCTCTAGGACGAAGGAGGCAACATCATCTCTGGAGAATGGTTTTAGGTGAACTGGACTCTCCATTCTAGACTTAGTGGGACCGTCTGCAACAGCATAGACCCGGTCCCAGATGTCTGTCAAACAGGAGGCGATGATCACGACATTCTTTGTTTCATTATAGATTCGCTTGAGAATCTCAAGGAAATGACGTTCGGCTTCCTCACCATAGGCATTGTAGGGACCTTCCATCTCATCAACAAACAACACAATGGGTCTTTCAGAGCCCTCTGCAAGGATTTGGAGCATTGCTAGTGTGACATCGTCCTCCTCAAGTATTGTCCGGACACCCAGTCGCTCAAGCTCCCATTCACTAAGAGCATCTCCGAGCAGCCATCGTCTGGCTAGGTCTCTGGTCGCAGGATCCAGCCTATACTTTAGTAGAGCCTTGACCGCATCGGATGAGATTCCTGGATAGTCGACAAGAAGGCGCTCCATCGCATAGGTATAGTCATAGATTTCGTGGGTTACTCCCTTCACGCCACCAAACTTAGTGATGAGCATGTCCACGGTCTCATCGAACAGCTCATCCCCAGCTTCATCAACAATACAAGCATGAAGATGCAAGGGTATTCTCACTGGAGCTGGTGGAGATGGAACGTACACAGCAAGGAAGTTGCCTGCTGCAAAGAGGTCCTCTTTTTCCTTAATCACCCAATAGAGATGCGTTTTCCCCATACCAGCAGAACCAAGGATTGGTTGAAATCTTGGCATGTGGTCTTTCATGGTGAACCGTGCCACTCTGAAAATCGCTCTATCAGCATCCTGATGAGGTCCAGGGATGTCAACATCATCAGGAGTGTCACCCCTTGAAACATATCTTCGCAAGGGTGGATCTTCTCTCAGAATGTCTAGATACATTTGTGTATCAAAATCAGAGGGTGTGTCATTAGGTGTAATTGCAATTACCTCCTCACGCAGACTGTCATTGACTATGAAATGATATGAATGTACCGTAGCAAATGGTTCCGTGTTGAAAAGTTTGAAATTGGCTTCTCTGAAAAATGACTATTTTGGATGTGTGAATGTACCCTCGGGATACTTTGTATCGTACTCACTTTGAAGCATATCCATGATCAAGAGACCCTTACGAACACCATCGATGTATTCGGTTTCCCGCAGAAGTCCAACACGTTTGAACCCAATCTTCTCGTAGATTCTAATCGACCGTTCATTATCCTCCATGGTATCAAGATAGATACTATGTAATCCCAGAATATTGAATCCCACACCAAGCAGTACGAGCATCGCATCTTTCCCATAACCCTTCCCTCTCTTGGTAGGGTCATAAATCGAGATACCAGCTTCAGCTCGGTTGTGAGGCAATAGAATATCTTCCAATCGTGCGATACCAAGGAACTGCCCTGTCTTCTTCTCCTCAATAGCCAATACGAGCTGTCCATCCTTCCAAGGTTCCCAGATAGAAACCTTCTGCAACCACTCCTCCATGTACTTTCTGGACCGGACAATTGGAGGCCCCAGATATCTCCTCAGTTCTAGCGTGTTGAAGAATCGCATAATGTCGTTGAGGTCAGACATCTCAAGTGCGCGAAGACGGACAAGTTCTCCTGTGTACATACTCTTGTCAATACCCATTTACCTGATAAAGGTGGTTCATCAAATCCGGAATCCTTAACATCAACAACATTGTCAGTACTTGGCTATCTCACTGGAGTGTATAGCATATGTCTGCTTCATGGAAAACGCCGATTGGTATTTTGCGATTAATAGTGATAGTCACAATCTTAGTCATTATTGTTCTGCTTCAAGCTTTTACAGGAGTATGGTCAGGACCAAACTGGACGTTTCTAATTGGTTCTGCATTTATCGTTCTTCTCTCATTCATTAATTTCGTTGACATGAGAGCTGATCCTTACTGGTCTCGATTTGTGCTACTCATGTTTTTGGCCATGTTTTTATGTTTCATTGCAGACCTGCTAATGGCAGGAGTATTCTACATTATCCCTGGAGAGAGCCTTATCAACGGAGTTCTATTCTTCATTATGGGACATGTGTTTTACATATCTGCACTAAGAAACCGTTCACCGTTATTCCTGCGAAGTGAGTCGCCAAGACTAATAACACGAAATCTAGCAATCTGGGTCGTGGGTGTAATAGTTGTCTTTGTCTTAGTCTTCTTCACCCTATACAATCCAGCTGACATGATTTACAGCATTGGGTTCTTTGTCTATGGCATATTCCTTGTTTCATCACTTGTATTTAGCATTACAAAGTGGTTTGAGGACTTCCCCCAACTCTTCAGTCTTTGTCTAATAATCGGATTCGTATTCTTCTTCATATCAGACTACATCCTTGGCTACAAGATTCTGATTGATTCTGCAGTTCTCAGTGGAATAGAAGCAGTGGGAATCACCTATCTACTTGGTCAGATGATAATTCATCTCTCATCCTTCTTCGGAAGTAAAAGGTGAATTAAAACAATGGAGAAACAATACCTACTTGCGAAAATGACCTGTCAAGAGGTTGAAAATCGACTAAAGGAATGTGACATTGCTCTTGTCCCTCTTGGATCAACAGAGCAACATGGACCCGCACTTCCTGTAGACAATGACCACTACATAGCTACAGAGTTAGCCTATAGAGCTGCTGAGATGGTCTGGGACAGCCATAAGGTGGTCGTGACTCCTACTATCGCCTTTGGGTTCTCTCCCCATCATATGGAGTTCAAAGGTACTATCACATTGAGTGAGTTAACACTATCCAGCTTGATTGCAGATGTCTGTCACTCTCTGGCTCAACATGGATTCAGGAAGATTATACTTGTTAATGGGCATGGTGGCAACGAAACAGCAATTCAAAACGCGCTGCACGATTTGCAGGGAAATATTGACGCCAAGGTCTATAGCGTGAGCTGGTGGAATTTAGTAACCGACAAAGTAAAGGAAGTAGTGACTCCGCCTGTATATCATGCGTGTGACATGGAAACCTCAGTGGCATGGTACCTTGGACAACGGGTTCTTGAGGATAAAAGAGTTGATGAACCAGGGAAGGTTCTAGTCCCAGGTTTTGTGATCCCGGACATGCTTGCACCTCCACCGAAGGTTTCTACATCATATAGTATGAAGGAGATCACAGACTCAGGCGTAGTCGGATACTCCACAAAGGCAACAAAGGAGAAGGGAAAGTTCATCATTGACGCGGTGCTTGAACGACTAACTGGTTTTATCAGAGAAATCGCAAAGATGTAAAGTTTAGAGAGTCATGTTCTCCTAGGTATCAAAATGATATGATTAGCTAGATGATTATGTTTTTCTGGTTTCATGTATCAAACGAGATGAGGGAGATAGACTGACTGAAGTTAGAGATACGGATGCTCCAATGACTTGCCTTAATTGCAAGTCGCGTAATATAATAGGTCCATACAAGTACATAGATTCAGGAATCAGATTATCGGGAATATTGCCTGTACGGCAACAGGCTTACGTTTGTGTTGATTGTGGATACACCATGCTATTCACACGTGAGGAGCATCAGCGAAAAATCCTCAAGGAGTTGTTGAAAAAGCAAGAAACGCATGGATGAAGACACAAATATCCAATATTTTCAGCTGATACAACACTTAAATTCAATATTGTGAATTCTATCCTATTCTGATTGATTACAGAGTAGAGATTTTTCAGTGTCAAAGAGTCGTTGAATAGCCAAGATGCAAAGACCCTTATTCCAGAGCATTTGCCACAGAATCTGCTCTTAACCCATCACTTTAGAAATACTTACATGTCTCGAGTCCAACAAAAGATGGGACGTTGTTATGAGGTCAAGATTAGTTACCAATTGTTTATGTCTCATTCTTTTTCTCTTGATATTGAATCCGAGTGGAATATCTAATCACACGAAGAATGACACATCAGTGCAAATCTGCTCAGACCCTGCACAAGAAGAGGTGT
>JAEORX010000028.1 GCA_016840685.1 Candidatus Thorarchaeota archaeon | reverse complement strand
GGTGACGATTATCGTGAGTACATGAAACAGACTGGGAAGCTCTTTCCACCTATTAGAAAAACACAAGACAACCGCTAAAGAAATACTCAAAACATGGATGATTTCAGGGTCTGATATGACTCCTGAAACTAGGTTCGAAGATTATCTCGCCATTGAAACAGCAGGCGGGGCAACATGGCATCCTAATGGAAAACGGATTGCTTTCACGTCTAATGCCACAGGTCTTTTTCAGATCTATACGTGTGAAATAGAAAAGGGAAAGACCTTGCCACGGACGCAACTCACTGATGAAGAGGATAGATGCACCAACCCTAGATATCTATCTGATGGCAATCTGATCTTTACAAGAGACCGCGGTGGAGATGAGAACTTCCAGATAGGACTCATCGAGGAGGATGGCAAGCTCCACTGGTTGACATCAGATCTTGGGGCAAAATACAGAATACAAATGAACTCCCACCAATATCTTTACTTCACTGCAAATCTCACAGATAGAGATCGTCTTGACCTCTACCGATGGAAGATTCCACTTCAAGATAATGAACCCGAGTTGATATACCAGCCTGACAGGGGTCTTGTAGAAGTTGCAGGATTTCTACCTGATGACAGCAAGATCTTAATGATTCAATACATTGGGAATTTGGACCAACACCTCCTCTCACTCGACATAAAAAGCGGCAAGGCGTTGGATCTAACAGCGGCAATCAGCGGCAATCAACGCTTAGTGTGGCAGGTTGTTCGCTGGCTTGATCCTGAGAATATCTTAGTCATTACGGACTATCAGGCGGACATCGTACGACTAGCCATCCTTACGACCTCTGGAAAATTCAGACCCCTGGATGACATTGCAGAAAAAGTGCAGTTTGAGATAGAAGATTATACTCATTCGAAGGATTCAATCTGGACATACTTTGTTGAGAACCAAGAGGGATATAGTACTCTACATAGAGCGAAATTTGCAAAGGATGGTGTCACAGACTTTGAAACGCTGCAGTTTCCACTGCGAGCCGTGATATCGGCTGGAGATGCACGTTCCTGGTCCAAAGGATTATCTCTTTCTGACGATGAACATATGTTAGCTTTGACGGTGAGTTCAGGGATTCAGCCGACCAACGTCTGGATTATGAACATCAAGGACATGTCGTATTGGGAGGCAAATGAGGCTAGTACTGCTGGACTCGAACCCTCTTTCTTTGTGGAGTCAACACTCCATCGATTCAACAGCTTTGATGGTCTGAGTGTTCCGTACTTCAGATATCTCCCACAGGGTGACATCCCATCAAATGGTTGGCCAGCAATCCTGATGATTCATGGCGGTCCAGAGGCGCAGATGCGTCCTGATTTCAACCCTGTGATTCAGTTCTTCCTGTCAACAGGATTTGCCATTATTACTCCAAACATCAGAGGAAGCACGGGATATGGAAGAGTGTACGTAGACCTAGACAATGTGGAGAAACGACTTGACTCCATCAGGGACATCAAGTATCTCGCACTTCATCTTAAGGTAGAAGACAATGAGATTGATGGAAAGCGGCTTGTTGTATATGGTGGTAGTTATGGAGGCTTCGCTGTTCTATCAGCAATGACCGAGCACCCAGATCTCTGGAAGGCTGGTGTCGATATCGTGGGAATCTCGAACTTCGTCACGTTTCTCCAGAACACCGCAGCATGGAGGAGGTTTCTCCGAGAGAATGAGTATGGCAGTCTTGAGCATGATATGGACACGCTGATCAAGGTTAGTCCAATCCACAAAGTCGGCAACATCACTGCACCCCTCTTCATCATTCAAGGAGATAATGACGAACGAGTTCCTCTCTCTGAATCAATACAGATGTATCAAAAACTGAAAGAAAAGGGTCTATCAGTGGAGATGCTACGATTTGAAGATGAAGGACATGGCCTTGCCAAGTTAAAGAATAGAATAAAGGCTTATACCGAAGTCATGGACTGGTTAAAGGAAATCGTATAACCTAGGAGTTCATCAAACAAATCGAAGGTACATTATAATTGGAGAATAGGAATCTATTCCCTCTTTTTCCTCTTTAGAAGCACAACAATCAACAGTAGCAAAATTCCTCCAAGGCCACCAGCTAAAACCAAAACCATGGAACTAGGTCCATCCTCTGGTGTGGTTGATGTTGGAGTCGTGGGTCCACTAGTGGGCGTTGTTGTGGTTGATTCATATTCCAAGACCGTCACAGATACCGAGTCCGAATTGAAGAAACCTCCTAAGGCAAACACGATCAGTGAGAAATTGTAAAGCCCAACTGGAAGATCATTCAGTTCAATGACTATAGGAGTTACACCATCCCATTGGTTTGACAAGTATTCACTGCCATTCATCAAGACTATGTAGTGAGATGGATAATTCGAGGTTACATTCCATTGAATCACATCTGTTGATATTTCTCGCCAGAATGTAATGTCATCAGGACCTTCGATTTCTGAAAGGAGTGAATTCAATGTCGTTGGGAAACCATCAATAGCCCCAGCTGCACCGTAGATGTTATAGTAACCACCTGAAATGTAGTCACTCCAAGCATTCCCCGTGTCTTGTCCATTGTCCCAGTTGTTGCCTTCTACATCGTCAATTGCGTTATGAAGCGTGTTCCAGCCAATCTCATTCTCGAGGAAGAGGTTGCCATCACTCAAACCCTGTACATAGAAGCCGTTTCTATTCACGAATACGCCATTCCTTGTGAAATTGTTTCGAAAAGAGTACCAGAGATAGAATCCGATAGTGTTGTTGTAAGCCACATTCGAGTCTAGGATGCTGTCAACAGTGGTCATCAAATAGAATCCTCGTTGACTCGCGTTTGACACAATGCAATCTGTGACAGTACACTCATCCGAATCTTGGAGGATGATGCCATCAATGGTGGAACTGACCGTCACAGCATCTAGGGTTGTGTGTGTTGCGTGATAGAGAAAGACACCTGCGTTTCTTGTTGACTGAATTGTGAAGTTCTGCAGGACACAGGAATCGGAATTTATGACTATCACTCCACAGACGCCATTTGACGCAAAAACATCAGACACAGTAATGTCCTCACATTGATAGATGATTACAGGGACAGTAGCATCTGTAAACGAACACCCATAGACTTCCACATGCATGGAGTAGTTCAGGAATAGCTGACCATAGTCATTAGCGTTGAGCGTCGTGGCACTCGTTATCCCTGTGAAAACCCCAAGGGGCTTTCCATTCACTGTGTTTGACGCAATTTCGTGACTCCAATGAGCTGGGGGTTCGCCCTCGATGAGAAGTCCACAATTTATCATCCTGTTATCGTCAACATAGATGCCTGTTGATTCCTTCAGGTCAATCCCTGCATATACCGCATCAGAAACATTGTTGGAAACAATATCACTGTCACTACATTCCCAAATCAGCAGTCCAACCATTCCACCGAAGAGCTCTATGTCGTTTGATTCAATCGTAGCGTTCACAGAGTTGATCAGTCTTACACCATATCCGCTATGATGGAAATAGTTGTCTTCAATAGTACAGTTGTTCGAGTACACAATTGACACTCCATCGTTGAAATTCTCATAGGAGGTGGAATTAATGACATCTGAGAAGTCACTCTCGATGATTTCAAAACCGCTTCCTGCATTGTTGAAGGAATCACAATTATTAATAATGAGGTGTCGTGAAGTTTCTGCCGCTATTCCAAGAAGCTGACCATGCATTATACAACTGGTGAAGTAGTTGTCTGACGAACCCCTTAACTCGAAACCATTCCAGTTGTTGTTGAACGAGGTACAGTGATCAAAGGTGCAAAACGGCGATTCAATCACTTCAAATCCATTACTACAGTTATGTGCTGCAACATTTGAGAATATACAGTAGTCGGAGTAAGCCACAACTACCCCACTTGAGTGATTAGAAAATTCCCCATTATTGATGAAGATGATAGATGAATTGACAATGAACAGCTGGCCATAGGTTGTTGCATCGTAAACGCCGATGTAATCATCAAAGAGATAGACAACCGGGCCATCTTTAACAGTTGTAGATGTAACAGTATGTTCCCATTCTGCAGGGGTATCGCCTGCTACCTTTAGTCCTCTATCACCAAGAAATGATGATGTGATAGCACAATATGCAGAGTTTTGCAGGACGACATCATCCATACCATTATTGTAGGACATACAACTGTGGAAAGTAATGCTTGTGCAAAGCTCTACCCTGATTCCGTAGTCTTGGTGGTTATACACGGTCATAGACTCGACATATGAAGCATCCACACCTCGGAGATGGAGTCCATCGTGCAAATTGTCA
Source organism: Candidatus Thorarchaeota archaeon (assembly GCA_016840685.1). Classification (GTDB taxonomy): domain Archaea; phylum Asgardarchaeota; class Thorarchaeia; order Thorarchaeales; family Thorarchaeaceae; genus SMTZ1-45. Next base: position 20,828 of record JAEORX010000028.1, on the reverse strand, counting down.
TACGCTTTGTTCTTGACCATTGTGAAATTGTCAAGGTCGTGGATGTAGATTCCAGTACCCCAGATTTCATGAGCTGTGTTCATCACTAAAGAGCAATTCCTTGAACTAGAGAGTTCTATTCCCCTGCCAATGGCATTAGACACATTATTGTGATAGACGAATGTCCCATCTGAAGAGTGAATATAAATCTGTGAGCCTTCGTTGTCATAAAGTGTGTTGTCACTCACAAGAGAGGTCTGGCATGTAGTCATACGTATCCCTGAACCAAGGTTACTGAATACTTCGTTAAAGCTCACTGAGGAGTGGTCACTTCCAGAAATCAAAATACCGAACAGCTCGTTGTCATAAACTGAATTACCCATCACTGAGGTATAATTAGATAAAGTAACATAAATACCTGTTTCATGAACTCTTACATCATTACCATCAATGGTACTCTGTTCAGTCTTGTAGAACAAGATTCCACACGCGCTGGAGAGTACAACATTTGATGATATGGAGTTCAAAGAGGCATTCACAAAATACGATTCGGTCACATGGATTCCGTAGTCTCCTGATCGATATGCTGTATTGTTTGTAATTTGGATATTTGATGATGAATGTATTCTATATGCTGAATCAAAGGTTGCAACATCATTTCTTTCCAGAGTACAATCAACGCTATCAATCACATAGAATGCTGGTTCGGATCCTGCTGCAAGGTCATCCTTAGTAACAGTATTATTTCTCAATATGATGTTGTCAACAGTATCAAGGTAGAAGCCATAATCATAGGGATTATGGACTCTGTTGTTCTCCAAGACGCAATTCTGGCTATTTGATGTGACACTAAAGCCAGCGAGATATACATGATCGATACTGTTATTGAATAGGGTCAGTCCATCACAGTTCTGAATCTGAATCCGATCATTGTAGAGAATATTGTGAGAAATGTTCGTGTCTCCAGAGTCCCAGATATGGATTTCCTGAAATGATAGATTATTGTGTTCAACGACACTTCCAAGATCCTGATCCATCCAGATTCCTTGACCTGATTCACCCTCAAACGTGCAATGGTCAATATGGATATTCTCACAATATTGTAGATAGACTTTGTAGCCACTATCTACGAAGGTGACATTGGTAACTTGACAATCAACAGAATCGTCTAGGTAGATTGCATAGGTTTTTCTCCCAAAGACGGTGTCACGGACAATTCCATTTGTAACATTGTGCAGCTCGATTCCATCATTAATCCCTTCCCCAATGAAGCAGTCCTCTATCACGAAATAGGCTGTTGTGTCTTCAATCACTATACAATCCACATCATAGGTAAAGTTGAATCCACTTATTGTATATGGACTTCCAATAGTTCCCGCTCCTGGCCATCCCTGACTTCCAAAGTCTCCGTTGCTAGAGATGTATATTGGGGCATGGGGTGTATAGCTTAAAGTTGCTGATCGATTCAATATCAGAAGTCCTTCCATGAAAGAGGATGGAATGAGGGTCGTATAGATTGGTAGCATTAACACTATGAAAACGAAGATTGCAGGAGCGGCTCGCTTCAAACCATTCCCTCCAAACTGTCAAGTTATTAGATTCTAATAAACTTTCCAAATTATCAAATAAAGTCTGAAGTGATTGACTGCTATTCCCTTTTGTCACTAGTTTCCACTTGTCTTGGTAAGCGCTTTTCATCTGAAAGTTCGAAAATATTGCAGCACTTCTCTTCATTATTCAGGGTGACAATGATGAACATGTTCCTTTGTCAGAATCTCTTCAGATGTATGAAAAGCAGAAGGAGAAGAGAATGCGGGTGAAAATGTTACGATTCGCAGATGAGGGACTTGGTCTGGCAAAGTCAAGCAATAGAGTAAAGGCTTATACCAATACTGTGGAATGGTTAAAGGAAATTGTGTGAAGCAGGAGAGAGATAAGTATGATAAGGAGGAAGGATGTTCTAATTGTGATAGTATTATTCTTAGTTCTCTTTTTGATCCTACTCTTCATAATTCTCCTTACGCCGCCTATACCTGTAACGCCTTTATAGACTCATTATGGATTGGAGTCTAAGCAGAACATCCATCGATGAACATGGCAGATTTCATTCATCTTTATTTGAAGTGGCAACTCGTCTGGGGAGTCTCTTGTCATCAGCTTCAAACATCAAAGCGGTGAGTTCTGAGAAGACCTGATTGATGTTCTCTCCAGTCAGAGCAGAGGTCTCTTTGTATAAGACCGGAGCATTGAGCTGCTCTCCGAAGTACATACTGAACCTTTCACCTTCTTCAGTCGCTACAATATCCTCAAACTCTCCTGAATCTCGGAGGTCTATCTTGTTTCCAATTATTGCAGTAGGCAACCATTCCCAGCCAGCCCAGGCAGACCCTCTGAGATGTTTGTGCGCCTCAACTAACCATCGACTGGCATTGTCAAACGACTCTCTCTCAACAACTGAGTAGACAAGAATGATCGCACTGCTCCCCTGATAGTAGTGCTTCCTGACACTCGCATATGTGGGCTGCCCTGCGAGATCCCAGATGATGTGCCGCACATTCACTCCATTGTGGGTGGTATACTTCTGCGCAAAGTCAACGCCAATGGTCGCAAGCTGACTTCTTTTGAAACCCTTTCCTAGGTAACGTTCCCTGATGCTAGTCTTACCTACGGCTCCATCTCCTATGAGCACAAGTTTGTAGGTTCTATCACCAAGCGCACCAAAGGTCATGTCATGTATCTCGCCCTAGTTTGATATAGCAACGCAATTGAATATTACTGTACGGAACAAATCCGACTATCTCTTCCTCAAAACTCTCCCAGGTAGAGAATCGAGTTGTTTTCCTTCTGTGGCAACCAGAGTTCCATTTACAATCACATGATGTATTCCTGTTGGAAACTGGTGCGGCTCGAGGAATGTCGAATTGTCAATGACTGTTTCAGGATCAAAGACAACTATATCTGCCCAATAGCCTTCTCGAAGTAACCCTCTGTCAGTCAGGTTGAGTCGTTTTGCTGGAAATCCTGTCATCTTGTAGATTGCTTCTTCAAGAGTCAAGAGACCCTTCTCCCTAACATATCTACCTAGGACCCTCGGATATGTGCCATAGTGACGAGGGTGAGGTTTACCATGACCCAGGACACCTGTCGGTGAAACTCCAGCTCCATCTGTTCCAATCATGGTGTATTCAGACTTCATGATTCTCTCGATGTCTTCGTCACCCATCATCTCCATTGTCATGTCAACCTCAGCTTTCTCATCAAGAAGTAACTCAAAGAGTGCTGTATACTCATCTGGATATCCTCTGACTTGAGTTATATCTGAAATGCTGAGTCCTTCAACATCCTTCCACTTCTTTGTCTTTACTGAAGATATGAAGATCTTGTCCCAACCAGACTCCTCAACAATGTTCTCCCAGTCCTGGTTAGTTTCGATTTCTTCTTTGATTCTTTGCTGAATGTCCCTGTTATTGATTCTTCGAAGGAGTTCTTCAATCCCACCTTCGTGGATCCAAGGTGGAAGAAGAGAGATGAGTGATGTACTCCCTCTATTGTATGGATATTGGTCGCATGTCACACTGATTCCCCTTGCATTAGCAGCAGCCATGAGCCTGAGTGTTTCTCTGCTCAAACCCCAAAAGGGCATCCCTGCAACCTTGTGATGAGCTATCTGACCACCAATGCAGCCGGATCTCTCTACTATGTCAATTACTTCCTGGACAGCTTTGAGGACGGTAGGACCTTCACCTCTAATGTGAGAGAAATAGAGACCTCCATACTCACCAATCACTTTCGCTACTTCAATAATCTCCTCAGTTGTAGCGTAGACCTGCGGCGGGTAAATAAGACCTGTACTCATTCCGAAAGCTCCTGCCAGCATGGCTTCACGAGCATATCCACGCATCATATCAAATTCTGCATCAGTGGGTTTTCTATTTTCATATCCCGGTCCGCCAGCAATCCGGATTGCCCCATAACCAACCAGTGGAATGAGATTGGAAGAAACTCGTGACCTTTCAATTTCAGAAAGATAGTCATCAAATGACCTCCAAGTAATATCAAAAGAAGCACCAGGTGGTGAGAACATCTCAAACTCTTTTTTGAAAATATCAATATATTCATCACTCACAGGGGCTAGTGAGAGACCACAGTTACCCATCACTGTTGTTGTGATTCCTTGCCTAGTTGTAGACTCCAGACGATTGCTAAATGGAAGAGTGGTGTCGCTATGACTATGCATGTCTATGAATCCAGGACTAACGCAAAGCCCATCAGCCTTGATTGACAGTCTTGTGTGAGCATCCAACTCATCAGCAATTATAGTAATTTTGCCTCCTCTGATAGCCAAGTCACTCTTGTATGGTTTGGAGCCAGTCCCATCTACAATCATCCCTTTTGCTATGAGAATATCAACATCTTCAGTCATCTTTTCATCAAGTCCCTTGTCCGGACAGGATAGAGAGGTAATCCTGTTAAGCGGGACTAACCTCTTCTCTCTTTCTCATATGGCACTGCTATTCCCTTAGGTGGCACAGATTTTCTTATCAGACCGAGGGCTACAACGACCAAGAGATAGGGAAGCATGGCTATGTAGTTTGAAAATGGAAGGAGCACTGGGAAGTAAATCTGTATGAAATAGTTCAGTCCATCAAGGAATCCAAAGAACAATCCTGCACCAAGCACACCAGTTGGGGTCCAGTTTCCAAATATCATTGCTGCAAGAGCTATGAAACCTCGTCCACCCGTCATTTCCTTTGCAAAGGCAGAACCATAGCCTATTGAGAGGTAGGCTCCTCCAAGACCCGCAAGACAACCACTTATGATGACTCCAATAACTCGAGTCCATTCTACACTGGCTCCTGCTGCATCAAGAGTACTGGGATCTTCACCCGCAGCGCGTAACCGAAGACCAAATGGGGTCCTAAAGAGAATGTACCAGCTCGCCGCAGTAAGTACAAACATGAAGATTACAACTGGTGATATAACACTGAAGGCGGATCCAAGGAATGGAATACCCCGAAGTGGTTCAATCACAATGTCGGGAATTGTATCCCTAATCAATTCGCCTTGCCCTTGACGTTTCCACACGAGTTGTAACATGAGTGTAGAGAAACCCGTTCCAAAGAGAATCACACCAGTGCCACTCACAATATGGTTTCCTTTGAACTTGACACAAACGACACCATGCACTGCAGCTAACAATCCACCTGCGGCAATGGCTCCAAGAAGCCCTATCCACGGATTTCGCACGTAATAAGTGACAGCTGCACCAGTGAAGGCACCCATGAGCATCATCCCCTCCAGTCCAATGTTGACAACACCCCCACGTTCGCTATACATACCACCAATCCCGGCCAACACAAGAGGGGTCGCCATCTGCATTGTGGTCGAAACTAACCAACCTGCAATGTTTTGCTGACGTTCTGGTAATGCAAGGAGCGCGATAATTCCAATGACGATTGCAGCAAGTACGGCAATCTTTCGATACATGGATCGCCAATTCAGATTCATTGGATATCACCCTCCTCGCTTGCATTCTTGGCGAGAATCCGCATCGAGAGCCAGAAGACAAACGCAATGACTGCCATGCTGATCGAGGTGAATTCAACACCACCACCACCAACAAAGAAGGCAATCGCAGCCTCCAACCAACCAACTGTGATTATTAGGAGAATAGTCGATCCACGTGGGTCTCCTGAGTAATCAGCAATGAACACCAACACTCCTGTAACTGCAACTAGGATGAGGATTATTGCAGCGATCGTAGTCATCAGATTTGGAGTGGCTGTCAACATGATACTTCGAGCAACTCCAAGACCCAAGAAGACTGAAGCAAGTCCAAATGAAGCAGACAGCAGTCTTGGTAATGTCTTCATTGGTCTATTGATTACATCCTCCCGATTAGATTGTGTATGATTCATCAACCAAGATATGATTCGCGGTGCAGCAACAAAGAGTACAACGAGTCCTTGAATGACTTTTACCATCTCCACCGGAACACTGGCTAGAGTTTGCATTACGTTTCCGCCAGCCTTTAATGCACCGAAGAAAATGCCACCAGCAAGAACACCCCAAGGATTGTTGTTTCCAAGGACTGCCACAGTTATGCCGTCCCATCCAATCCCTGCGCTCCAGTTAGCAATGAATCGGTCATAAGTCCCAACAATCTCAGTCGATCCAGCTAGACCAGAGAGACCTCCACTAATTGCAAGGGCAGTCACGATTTTCTTTTTACTGTCTATTCCAGCATACTCTGCTGCATCAACATTGTGTCCTACAGCCCTAAGCTCATATCCAAGAACAGTCCTGTTGATTAGATAGTCCACTCCAATGACAGCTAGAAGCGCGATGATGAATCCAAAGTGAAGATAGTTGCCAAACAAGAGTGGAAGAAGGGCTGTATCTTTGAATCGAGGTGTCTGTGGGACCATACTTCCATCCCAAAATGGTCCATTTGGACCCACAAGCCAACTAGTAAATAGGATAGCGGCATAACTGAGCATCATTGTCGTCACAACTTCATGGGCTCCTCGGTAAGCTTTCAACAGTCCCGGCACGAACGCCCAAGCTGCACCAGCTAGTACTCCTATTATCAGACTCAGGAGAGGATGAATTACTATCGGAAATGAGAAAAGGAATGCAACAAGTGCAGTAGCCATAGCACCAATGTATAATTGGCCTTCAGCTCCTATATTGAAGAGACCACATCTAAAGGCAAGAGCCACAGAGAGACCAGCCAGTATTAATGGAGATGCATACCAGAGAACTTGGTCCATCTGAGTGATAGCTCCAACTGCAAGCCAGAGAAAGGCAGCCCCTGGGTTATATCCCCCCATCAGCATGATCACCGCAGCTACCACCAGAGCCAAGATTATTGATCCCAGAGACCAAAAGACTTGGTTCTTGAATGCTCTACTTGTGAGCTTTCCTATCAACTGCTGAATGAACTCATCTATCCTTGAGGAGTCTTCAGAGTTCTGGCTGGGCGACTCAATTGGTTCGGTCATGTTGTAGCAACCCCCTCCTCAGATGGACTTTCCGAATGCCCCGCCATGAGTAAGCCGAGCTCAGTGGGTGTAGCTTCACCAGGAGCCTTGATTGCTACAATTTGTCCATCATAGATAACACCAATCCTATCTGCAAGATTCAGGATTTCATCAAGCTCTGCTGAAACCAACAAGACTGCGATGCCAGCATCTCTTAGGGCAATCAAAACTTGATGTATATACTCTGTTGCTCCAACATCGAGTCCACGAGTTGGTTGAGATGCTATGACCAGCTTTGGTCCTGCTTGTAACTCGCGTGCTACAACCACTTTCTGTTGGTTACCTCCAGAGAGAGTGGATGCCAAAGCTTCAGGACTTGATAGCTTGATTGAATAATCTTCAACAAGTGTTCCAGTAATTTCTCTTCGTTCATCCAGTGCAAGGACAGTATTCATTAGACCTTTAGCAAATGGTGCTTTATAATGACTACCTAGGGCAATGTTTTCCTCGACTGTAAAAGGCAGAATCATCCCCCTTTTGTGTCGATCTTCCGGGATATAGCTTATACCCGTCTCTCTCACAAACCGGGGCTTCTTCCCTGTAATATCGATGTTTCCAATCATTATTTTCCCAGATGTAGGTTTTCTGAGTCCAGCCAACGCCTCCACTAGTTCACTTTGGCCATTCCCTTGGACGCCAGCTATTCCGAAGATTTCTCCAGCCCTTACATCGAAACTGATGCCTTTTACCTTCTCTAGGTCTCTATAGTCAGGTATTCGTAAGTCATGGACTGAAAGAACTACTTTACCTGGTTCCTTGGGTTCTTTTTGTGTAGTGAAAACAACGGGTCTTCCAACCATCATCTGAGCAAGCTGCGGTGGGGAGGTTTCATCACGATTCACAAGTCCAACAAGTTCTCCATCGCGGAGTACGCAAATTCTATCGCATAGAGCCATAGTTTCTCTGAGCTTGTGCGTGATGAGAATAATCGTTTTGCCATCCTTGACGAATTCTTCGAGAGTCACGAACAGCTCATCTACCTCATGTGGTGTAAGAACAGAAGTTGGTTCATCGAGAATGAGAATATCAGCCTCCCGATAGAGCATCTTGATTATTTCGACTCGCTGTTGAAGACCAACTGAGAGATCTCGAATCTTCGCTCTTGGATCCACAGGAAGACCATTCTTTTGGCCAATCTCACGAATTCTTCTTGCTGCAGAACCAAAGTCAATGGGCAACATTGTACCAATGGTTTTTCCACCAAGCATATGGCGCACATCCATTCTTTTCAGAACAGGCTCAAGTCCGAGAACAACATTCTCAGTGACCGAAAGAACAGGAATCAGTTTGAAGTGTTGGTGTACCATACCAACACCCCGTACAATAGCATCTTCAGGAGACTGCAGGTCGACCTCTTCACCATTAATGATAATCTTTCCCGAGTCTGGTTTCAAAAGGCCATAGAGGATATTCATCAATGTACTTTTCCCTGCACCATTCTCCCCGAGAAGTCCAAGGACTTCACCTCTCCTGACTCTGAGAGTTATATTCTTGTTTGCTTCTACCCCGCCTGGGAAGGTCTTTGAAATTTCGACAAGCTCTACTGCAAAGTCAGCGTTCATTGTTTTTTCCTCTTGCCTAAGAAACCAGTACTTGTTGATGCAACGAGAAACTGCATTTCGCTTAGGCTCTCTTCTCGTACTATTATATACTACGGTATCAAAGGAATTTCAGAAAAAAGAAGGAAAAGAGGGGTAAATCCCCTCTTGATATTCTATGTCCAATATATTGCGTCAGGAACTGTGATTGTCCCTGCAACAATCAGTGCCTTGAAGGCTTCAACAGCTGTTATGACTGATGATGGAAGGGTAAGTAGATCTGTATTGACCTCATAACCAACTCCGTTGTTTGCTAAGTTGAAAGCATACAATAGGTCATAACCAGTCTTCCATGTGCCATCTTCAACCCAGTCTTCAATGATTGTGTAGACTGCAACGTCAACACGCTTCAGCATTGAAGTGAGGCAGAGTGTTGGAGATTCTGGATTCTCAGGGTCTGCTGTTCCATAGTACATCTGTGGTGAGTCAACACCAATGCACCAAAGAGGAATTTCTGATGTGGTATTCTTGTCCTTGACACTGTCGAATACACCAAGACCTGAACGACCTGCTGCTGCAAAAATAATGTCTGCACCAGCGTCATACATACCATCTGCTAGAGTCTGACCTGCTGTGGTGTCAACCCAATCATTGGTGTATGCAATGGTGATGTTATCTCCATCGATGTAGTGATTGGTGTAGTTTGCACCAAAGAAGTACCCAGCAGCGAATTTGTTGATCAATGGAATATCCAGTCCACCAACAAAACCAAGCTTGTCTGTGGTGGTCATAAGACCAGCAATTGCGCCAACGAGTGCTGAACCCTCGTGCTCATCGAAGAGTAGAGAGGCAACGTTGGGGTAGACAATTGGATCAATGAACATGTCCACAATCGCGAATTTTTGATCAGTTGATTCATTAGCAACAGTCTGTAGTGCGACTTCTTGATCGAATCCTATACAGATAATTAGATCGTAGGGATCAGCATAACCTTGATGTTGCGCAAATCCTCTGATGAATCCTTCATAATCAGCTATAGCTGTGGGTTCAGCATAAATGTATGATATGCCGAAATCAGCAACAGCTTGATCTAAGCCTGCTTTACAACCGTCATTGAATGACTTGTCACCAAGGCCTCCAGTAGCAAAGACAACTGCTACATCATGTGGATTTGGTTGGGGACCAAAGGGATTGTACAAAATAACGTACGCTCCGACTCCACCAATAGCGATGATGACAATGACAATGGCGGCTAAAGTTCCTTTACTTACCATTATTTCGTCTCCTTGCAAAGGTTCGAATAATGAACCGACCAGGGGACCTGCATAATCAGCTCCCCAAGGTTACTTCGAGTAGTACTGTTTCCTTAAAAAGCTCGTTGTCTTTGCTTTGGCAATCGAAGAACAAGACTTCAACGATTGACGTGATTCGCATCAGTCAGATTTTATAAAACAATGATAAAAGTAAAACATTGTGGACTCGTCAAGAGTCCCCCTTCTGTGACCCTTTGACGAGCGCCTGCGTGGTGCCTTTAGATTATAAACAATTTCAGCATCGTTCTTGACGGGATATACCATGATTGCAGAAGATTCTTCATCTGGATCTATAGACCTCAAGACTAGACTCTATCAAATTATAACAGAGAAGAGGATCAGCGCACTTAGTATGATTAGTGATATGGTCGCTAGTGATGAGGAACAAACCAAGGCATTACTGGAGGAGCTTGTTGAGGAAGGAGCTCTAGAGGGTTCGTTCACACATGATGGCAATCGTTTTTTCCTCTCCGATGTGAAGGTATCATCAGCCCCAACTGCATTAACGAAAGGAAAGGGGTTCACAATAAAGAAAGCAGAAACTCGGAATGGAAAGCTAGTCCTGATTTCGGGTCTTATCATGATGATAACTGGATACTTGATGAGAGGACTCATTGCGTTTAATGCGATGTTTGAAAATACAGGTGTCTCATTCATCACAACTGGTCTTGTGATATTGATTGTAGGCGGGCTTATGATAACAAGAGCAGACCCACCTTCCAACATCAAGTAAAGATGGTCTGTTATTGGTCAATGAATATTAAAAGGAAAGCTGATATGGAGGTTCTCTTTCAGGTTCATCTATGACCGATAAACCTCTTAATCTAGCAATGGAATATTTCTCAACAGACTATAATTGTGCTCAATCTGTCATGAAAACAGTCCTTCAAGAATTGGAATTGGACTTCGATGAGATTTTCCACCTTGCGGCAGGATTTGGTGGAGGGGTTGGACTGCAGGGTCACATCTGCGGAGCTGTATCAGGAGCTGTGGCTGCGTTAGGAGTCATAAATGGCAAAGAGTATGTCAATCCTGTTGAACACAAAAACGCAACCTATGAATCAGTACAGAAGTTCTTCAAGAAATTCAAGGAGAAGAATGGCTCTATTATATGCGACACACTAACTGGTATTGAAATGGCCGATAAGGAAGCTCATGACAGAGCCCTTAAGGATGGAACATTTCAGAAGGTCTGCCCTGGATATGTCAAGGATGCAGTCAGGTTAGTTCTAGAAATCGCTAATGAGTGAATAACTTGGTATAGAAAGACAAAATCTGGTTTAAGCCAAATTCATGTTTTGAGAAAAAAGAAGAAAGGAGTTCCCTACTCTGAGTTTCAGAGGAGGGAATCCATAGTTTGACCCTATTCACACTCTAAACAAATGGTTGATCATCCTCAAGATAGACCCTTGCTTCTCCTTTTACTGGCTGTCGGACCTTCAGAAGAAGGAGTATTGAGACCACAAAGAACAGTAGTATGACAAGCATGGCTGTAAGATGAGCCTGAGCAACCAGCGTTGGACTCTGTGTGGGATTCACCAACAAGAGAACTGATGCATAGACAAAAGGCCCAAGGATTGCAGCAAACTTGCCTGTCAATGCATAGAAACCATACATCTCAGACTTCTTTTCCTCAGGAATGAACTGCCCGTACATGCTTCGAGCTGTGCTTTGAGATGAACCCATGCCAACACCTGCAATCATACCAACAGTCCACCAAACCAATGCACCCCATGCAACGAATAAGTATGCCATAGCCAATGCAATTACCCAGATGAAGAGGGTGATGATGAGTGTCTTCCTTGTTCCGATTCGATCCGCAACAATACCAAAGATGAATGCACCAGGTATGGCAGCAAGCTGAGTCACAGCGAAGAAGATGAGTATCATGGTTGTACTAAATTCGTAAACAGCTTGACCAAAAATCGCAGCGTAGTAGATGACCGTTGTAATTGCATCACTAAAGAGGAAGTATGCAACAAGGAACAGAGGGAGTCCAGTATATTTCCTGATATTCTTGAGTGTGTTTCTGACGCGCCGAAAGCCAAGACTAGCAAGTGATTGTCCCTCCTCTCCTGGGAAAACTTTTGGAGGTCTATTCTTCAATGCCATAATGCTTGGAATGGCAAAGACTAGGAAGAATATCGCACTCAAGAAGAAAGCATAGGTGTATGGCAAATCCATCAGGATTACAACTAGAGCTATGACAATGGTTGCCATTGCTCCAACATAACCTGCAGCAAATCCGTAACCACCAATCCGACCAATGTTTTCCTCAGTACTGATTTCTGGGAGCCAAGCATTATAGAAGGGAAGTGCTCCCTGAAAACCAATATTCGCTAGAACGAAGATGATCCAAGCCCAGATCCATATATCAAATCCCAGAAAAACTGGAAATGGTGATGAACCTACTCCGGGAGTGAGCAGGTCAATTTCTGATTGTCTCAGACCCGGCAGAAAGATCATGAATGCTGTAAAGGCTATACAAACTGATGTGTAGAAGGTTACGAACTTTTTCTTGGTACCTCCAAAGTCAGCAATAGCCCCAAGAACTGGTGAGCTTACTGCTATGATAAGCATGGTGACACTTCCTGCATAACCCCACATCGCATCTCCAAGTGTTTCGTTCCAGACTAACACTCTGAAATATAGGGGATACAGAGCTGTTACGATAAGGACAGTGAAGCTGGTATTAGCTAGGTCAAAAAGATACCAACCAAACCGTTCCCTTCTGTCAGTAGGGATTTCTTCGAGCTGTTCTCCCATTTTTTTTCTACTCCTAATTTGTCTTGATAGACGTCAAAGACTGACTACAGCCTGTATTTAACAGTGAGGGAAAGCAGGTCTAGTCAACAAAGCTGGTAGAATGTTACATAATTAATAAGAAATAAGAGAAAGGTTGATTGGACTATGACTTGTAAACCCTTGAGTTCCTGTGATGACAAATGAATAAAGATGAGTTATTTCAGTTCTGTACTGATTGGTTAGCGGCTTGGACAGGCAACAATCCCGAAGTCCTCTTAAAATTCTACCACAGCGACGCACTCTATATAGATCCCGCAAATAGAGATGGGCTTAAGGGTCATAAAGAGATAGGTAGGTATTTTGAACGACTTCTTGATGTTTATCACGATTGGGCATGGAAACCAATTGAAGTCTTCCCGATTGCAACTGGTGCTATTGTGAAATGGGAGTGTACGATACCTGTGGGTCAGGAAACGCTCCATGAGATTGGTTTAGATATCGTTGAGCTTGAGGGGAAAAAAATCACGAGAAATGAAGTCTACTTTGATAGAACAAGACTTGTCGCCGCAGTTGAGAAGAAACGTCGAGACAGACGGCTCATCAATCTCTAGGTGATGGCATCCACCCAATTTGCGACGAGCTCATTAAACACGCCAAATTGTTCAAGCATCACACTATGACCAGCAGCCTCTATTATATACATCTCAGAGCCTTTGATTTGGTCCTTCATATACTTGGAATATTTGATTGGAGTCATTATATCGCCTTCACCAACGATAATTAGCGTTGGAACAGCGATTTGGGACACCTTTGTCATAATGTCAAATTTGTCACATAGTTCGAAGTCTCTACGAATTATTTGAACTGGACATTTACGTACCTCATGCTTGGAAGCCTCTATCACTTCCTCCGAGGTCTCTTCATGAAACATGAAGTTGCCAACAGCTTCAACATAGCCCTCAAAGTCATTATCAAGGAGATTGAAGACAACTGGGGTTACTCGCAATTTTGCTCCAGTACCAACCAGGATGATCCCATGGATGTTCTCTGGATGGTTGAGTGCATAGAGCTGAGTTAATGCTCCACCCATGCTATGGCCGCCTAGGATAGGCTTGTCTAATTTTCTTACTACCTCATGTATATCTCGAAGGTATGAATGAAGTGTGTCTTCCTCAGCTTTATCTGGAGATTTCCCATGACCATTGAGCTCAATAGCCACAATATGAAAATCCGCAGCTAGTCCTCTAAGTTGCATTAACCAAGTCGCTGCTGAACCTCCAGCCCCATGCACCAGGACTATGGTCGTCTTTGTGGGGTCTCCGTTTTGTTCGAAATGGATAGCCATACTTCTCTCTCATCTCTGTAGTCAAAATGCTTGCCTTAAAATATGTTCTAGATTCACAGCTTAGGAAGTAGTCTACCAGTCCTATCCATATACTGCTGATATTCTTCACCAAACTGCTCGAGAAGCATGGATTCCTCGTCTCCCACTCTAACAATGTATAGGATAGTCCATGTTAGAATACCAAAAACTCCAACAAAGAGATTTGCACTAATCAAGGCAGTCGATATCACCATGATATAGAAGAATGTGTACATTGGGTGTCTGACTCGTGAATAAGGCCCCGAGGAAATTAGTTTATGCTCATCACTAAGTTTGAGCATCATAGACCAATGCTCACCAAGTGCTTTATGGATCCATATCAGCAGAATGAGTCCCGTCACAAAGAAGGCTATCCCAAGGTATCTTATGAACTCAAAAAATGAGAGAGAGAAAAAGTCCAACCAAGGCGTGAAAATATAGATTAATGGAACACCAAGCATGCCAACGAAGTTAAGTGCGACCAAAAATCTCTCTCTGGTCGGTTTCTTATCCTCGACTTTTTTCGTCCTTGAAGCTCTCATGACACTCGGTGCACGAATCATTAAGAATGCCACAATTAGAATACAAAGAGAGGCTCGATAGAATATTTCCTCCATCTCGTCACCACGGCCTATTGAAACCGACTGTGCAAAAGACCATATTAACCTAATTGATTGAATTCAAAGAATCGATGCTCTTTTTAAAAAATCATGAAAAACACAAGAGAAGGTACCTTTAAATCAAAGATACTTGGCAGAAGGCTCTCGTATGACCCTTCATAATAGAAACCCGCTGCTCCTCTGTCTTGGTGGAGGAGTGTTGATGATAATCTCTGGTGTTAGTGGAGCAATAGGAGTTATCGGAGAATTATCTGAGATAATCCAGTATGTGTTTGGTCTAGCATTTTTAGAGACCTTTGAAAATTTCATGGCAGGATTGGCAGCTTGGTCAGCTTTGGGGGGAGTAGCTACTATTATTGGAGGTCTAATCCTCACAACTGAGAAGGTTCGACTTGGTCGAATCCTTATACTGGCGGGGATTATTGTCAGTGTTGTTGGATTGTTAATGACACTCGTGCAGATGGCATCAACAGGCACATTTGTCATGGATTTAATATATCAGTTACAGCAGTCAATCGGATGGATAGGGGCCATTCTAGCGTTTATTGCTAGAATTATAGCTGAGCAGAAACCAATGGTCAGCAGATAACATCAAATGTCAAAAATCGATACCGACGTTTCAAGGTTCTTGGCAGCTTGGATGCACTCTCTCAATATTCCCTCTTTATCAACATCCATTCCTGTGAAGACTGACACAAACCAGACTCCCTTTCCTGTTCCACAGATGAAGCTGACAGCCCCATCCGGGTTTATGGCTACAAATCCCTGTTCAGTTGCTAGTGCTCTGAGAAAAGCTATGTTCTTCAGAGAGAAGCTCTGAAGATGTCCATTCCATGCCTGGATGATGGTACTAATCTCTGCAGCAATTTCCATATTGTCACTAGCGTAAGCGACTCTCCCCTCATATGTGAAAACACAGAAGCCAGTGATCTCGGTGTAATTGCTCATGGCAATATCGATAGTACGTTTAATTCGCATTACCATATTATCTTCGAAGTATTCAGTCGGTGGGCACAGAAATAGGTATGTTGACTGTAGTTCTGTTTCTCAATAAGTTTTTGAGATTTCAAGCTATAGGATACATGAAAGATGTCGCGTAGAACAAGAAGAAAGAAGCGAGAGAAGCGCTCACCTATTGGTAATTCACTTCCAGCGAGATACAGGGCATTTCCCTTCATGCATACTCGTTGGATGACTGACATTGATAACTATGCAAGGAAACGTAAACAAAAGACACCAAGAGCCTTGAAGCATCCACACAACTAAGTTGAGGATGTGGCTATCATCATAGCCTTTGCCAGTAGCAACGTCCTATGGTGCAACTCATCATTGCTAACATTTGCAACAAATCGACTCCCTTTTACTGAGAATCCATGACGAAGGGCGATATTTCTTAGATTGCCATTCTGTAACTCAGAGGATGAAAGACGGTAAGAGAACCAATCTTCTGTACCCTTTTCTTTGATGAAGCAACTTAAGTTGAATGATAGTCCGTTGTCAAGAGTCACGTTGAACCTCTTTCCAATAATCTGCCGAATGGTGATATTCGGACCAAGGATGCCCTTGAGGACTGATGTGGTGAAGAGGCAGGCGGGTCCAGGCAGGAATGCCCATGACCAGAAGCGAAAAGCCATCACCATGAGGGCTACTGCAATGAGCAGACCGAGGTTGTTGAATGAGGCAATTATTAGAATACCTTGAGATATTCCTTCACCTGGATCTAGATTACCATCAAGACCTGCAATTCCTGAGGTGTAATAGACAAAGAAAGTTGTGGAAAAGACAATGATGAAGGCAGATAGTGCAATCCTAAGTCTATCTTTGTAGAGTGCCTTTGCCTCCAAGAGGAGTTCGTTCACCATTCACTCTTCCTCCAGTGCCTTCAGGTATATTTTCCGCGAGTGTTTCCCATGAACTCTACATAGATCAACGAGAATAGTGAGCAACGGATGCTCATTATTTATTCGGATTGCGTAAAGCTTCGGTGTGAGCTGATCAATCAGAATCATTTCGTTCTCTTGCAGATGGGAAATTACACCTCTATACAGACTTCTTGATTTTCCACTATAACCGATGAGTCGGCTTAACTGAACACCACTGACACTTCTGGGATATACATGAGCCAGCGCGAGAAGAATGGCTCTTCTCGTGTCATTCAGAGATGCCATCAGCTGAATCAGTTCATACACTGAGGTGTCATTGGTGTCACTATTCACTTTCCACCGACCAACTATTACCGTTCTTGTGTCCTATTGAACACATTGATTCTTGGCCTCTAAAGATTATTCTTTAAAGCCATACAAAGTAAGCCTGAGTATATAGCCTATATCTCTCTTACTGATTCAGCTTTTTTCATTTTCCAATTTATGGATTGGAAACATCAGATAAAGTGTTAATAGCATTAAATCCGGAGAAATTTGCAAGAACCTACTAGCTAGGAGGAATACACAATATCATCATTTTCGAGCAAATATTTTGGATGGCTTCTCGCTCTAGTTATAGTCCTCGCTGGGGGTTGGTTCCTGTTGCCAGATGGTTATAATTCACTGATTGCTATCTTTGCACCTCAATTTGGTAACTATCTGAGACCAACAGTTGTCCTGGTCAATCTTCTTCTTGTCAACCCAATGAGTAACTTTACCATGATTGCTGTTTGGGCAGGAGCTGGCTTCGTGGGAGGAATGATGGCTGGAACTAAAAAGGGAGCCTTCGTTGTTGGTCTAGTGACATGGCTCTCGTGTCTTGCTCTCGTCGCACTCTGTGTCTATCTGATCTTTCAGACAGGCATTGCACTTGGCTCATTTGTCGTGCCACCTGGATCTTCAATTATCGACATTCTTGGAATTCCACTGATTCAAGGAATGATAGATCAAATCTTGCCCCTTATCTCAGGCATGGGTGGATTCGATTTGAGTTCTATAATGACACTACTCACTCCATTATTGATCTGGTTCTTCACACCAGTTATAGTAGTCATTGTAGCTGCTATTGTTGGAGCGATTGTCAGACCAAAGGAGGAGTTTTAGAATGATACTGAATAAAAAGCACGCATTTGTAATAATCGCAATTGGATTCTTGTTCTCAATTCCAGCTGTCACAGCTGCGAACACAAGTGGAGCTGTTCTTTCTCAAGATATAGGTGAAGAGTTCTTCTTCAATCTAGTTGAGAATGGTGCTGAGATTGTTTTTACTGCAATTGACGAACAGGGAGCACCAGCCGTAATCTACGGTCAACTAGGCGTTCCAGATGAACAGCTTGGGTTGAATGAACCGATGTATGAAGGCTGTGTAATGATGGCACTCATCGCAACTCAAGGTGAGCTCATAGAATATGTTCTAGACCTTGTTGGCGCTGAGCTCTTCAACTTTGGTGGAGACGATAATGGCACTGTCTTCGCCCAACAAATCGGAGAAGGAGGGTTTGATCCAAACTCGATATTCGATATGCTTGGCACTGACTTCAGTTTGTTGATCAATGTCTTCTTTGACTTGACTGAAGCTGAAGCCCAGACCAATATGGCTGAAATCAGGACACATCTTCACACCAACTTTGCTTTCGACTTTGCGCCTCTTGTGGAATTGCGTATCGATGAGGAATTCATTAGCGGCATAATGGGAGAACCAGTAGACCTCCCATTCACAGCGATCGATCTCTTCATCTATCAAGTGACTAATCCATTCGAGGATGCTGTTGACAGTGTACTCGGCGTTATGGATCAAACTGGTTTCATCGCTTCAATCGATAGTGAAAAATTCTCACAGGCACGAGCTTCTGGTGCTGGTCTACTCGCTGTCCCTGATATGGGTGATCTCATGGATTTGATTGAGGGATTTGGTGGTGGTGAACCATCAGCCGCTTCGTTCTTGCTATCACAGATGCCAGAACTTGATGGTCCTCTAGCTATAGCTGCCGCAGGGTACATTGGAGACCAGATTCTCTCAACCAGTTCTGACGAGCTAAAAATCTTCGAAGACCTGCTTGGAAAGACACCGACCGGTGTTGTCAATGGTCTGGACTCTGGTCAATCACTGGTTGCAGCATTTCTCCCAGAAAACCTGAATTTAACATCATACTCCCCGGAGAATGAAGCACTCAATATGACATACTATGATGAGAGTGCAAATATTGTGTTTTGGAATGCTACAGCCTATGTAGATGTTTCTGACTATGTGATTTCCTTTGTACCAGGAGCCTTCCCGCCTCTTGTGACGATAACACGAACCTTTGACCCCGAAACAACAACACCTGGTGGTTCGACTCAAGTAACAGTGACAGTAACCAATGAAGGCACTGAACCTGTCTACAATCTGACACTGGTTGACGAAAGCATAGCAGCGACCTATCCCCACTCGGTCAATGTGACCGGAACGACCAGTAGAACCTCAGCAACACTACTCGGTGACGATAGTATAACACTGGAATATACAGTAACCTTTGCCTACGAGGGAGTCTATGCGTTTGCACCTGCCACACTTGAATACGACTATGGCAATAATACCTTCTCAAAACATACGCACATGGATGGCTTTACTGTCAGTGTAGATCCTATTGGACTTCTCGAGTCCATGTTTTGGGATGGATATCCGTACACAGCCATAATGGGTGGCACTGTTGCACTCGGTGCAATTGTCAACATTGTACTCATGTCACGTGGTAAAGGTGGAGGAACCTATCAAGTCTAATTCAGTTGGTAATCCCTGAGAACCTCAGGGATTCCACCCTCTTTCTTTTTCCTCAAACCCTACAGTATTGTTTATTTTGCGACATCTACAAAGGATTGCTATGCCTCTCAAGGATGAACTAAATGGTTATCTTCGGCTGCCTCGGACGTTCTTTGGTATTGTGCCACCGAAGTCTGGAGACCCGGATGTGGGCATCATTGGTATTCCATATGATATGACCTCTAGTCACACACCAGGACCTCGGTTTGGTCCTGATGCCATTCGAAGAGCAACCGACAGTGAACGGTCTCATAGCTACTCACTATCCCTGATGAGAAAGGATATTGTTGATGAGCCACTAAGCAAGAGAATCACATTGGAGGATGTGGGAGACCTCGAAGTTGTGCTTAGGCTGCCAGAGGCGGCTGTGGTAGACATATCGGAGGCATGCACCAAACTAGCAAGGAGAGAGAGCAAGCTTCTCTTCCTCGGAGGAGACCACTTCATAACATATCCCATTCTGAAGGGTCTCAAAAGGGGTCGTCCAGGGAGATATGGTCTTGTCTATCTTGACGCGCATGCTGACCTCTATTCAGACATGGGGGGATACCAGCTCTCTCATGCAACAGGTGTGAGAAGACTGATCGATGACAAAATTGTGTTGTTGGAAGACATCACAGCATATGACCTTCGTTCTGCTATTCCTGAACAGCGGGAGGAACTAACTGGGTCAAAGAATCCAATCCCTTCAATAAACGATTTTCATCAACGTATTGAGGAAATGGGAAAACATGTGGACTTTCTGTACATCTCAGTTGATCTGGATGTTCTTGATCCTCAGGTGGCGCCTGGGGTAAGTCATCCTGAGTCAGGTGGTCTCGTAATGTCTGACCTGATAGAGGTATTAATCGCGAGTTTTGAAACAAAGAAGGTGTGTTTCGCGGATGTTGTTGAACTCAATCCTCTCTTGGATTCCACAGGCATTACTGCTATTGCTGCGAGAGACATTGTGAAAGAGATACTAACCGGGTTTGCTGGTCCATAAATATTATAAGTAGTAATTGCACATAATTTTACTAAGAAAATGAACCTATCGAGTTTGAAGTCTGCAGATGAGATCACACTGCGAGCGGGGACGACACTCAGAGAGCTTGGATTTGGAGTCCATGAGACCGCTGTGATTTTGGCTCTTAATATGAGAGAGTCTGCAACCGTTTCTGATCTTGCAGATGAGACAGGTATTCATCATGCAAATCTGTATTCGGTACTCGATGCATTGGTCGGAAAAGGATATGTCGTTCTTCAAGAAGGACGACCAAAGGTGTATCAATTCGCTCCACTCTCACACCTCAAGGAAACACTTTCATCAAAACTGAAGCAGCTATTTGAAGACCTAATGAAACTTCAAGAAACACGAGTCTCAACCACTGCTGTTCCTGCACTAATCTACACCATCAGAGGAATCAGCGATGTCGTGTCGAAGATGTTATCGATGATTTCTAGAGCAGAGGACACAATTCTCATCGTTGCTCCAAGACTTGATGATTTTGGAGAAGGTGTAATTG
>JAEORX010000192.1 GCA_016840685.1 Candidatus Thorarchaeota archaeon | reverse complement strand
ATACAGGAATACAAGGCTAAAGACGGCCGCACAATATCTGTCCGTGAAGCCCAAGCATCAGATGCGAAGTTTTTGCATGCAGGTTTCAAGAATGTTGTTGAGGAGAACATGTGGTTGCCTACATTTTCACCCAATTCTCACATATCAGATTGGATGCAGTGGATTGAACGCACCAAGCACACCAGAGAAGTACTTCTCATTGCACACATTGATGAAGAATATGCTGGACATCTGTCCTTACAACCTGAGGAGTGGCATGCATCTCAACATGTTGCAAAGCTCGGAATCATTGTACGAAAAGACTGCAGGAGTAATGGAGTCGGTAGGTCGCTCATGTTATCAGGTGAGTCAGCAGCTATCGAAAATGACTATACTAAGATAGTATTGAGCACCTTTAATGACAACGAAGTGGCCAAAAATCTCTATTCCTCGTTGGGGTATCGCATCGTAGGTGTACGAAAGAAACATTTCAGCATGCCGAAGGGCTATATAGACGAAGTACTTATGGAAAAGGAGCTAACGAATTACTGATCAAGGTGCTCTTCCATGTGGCGTACTATTGTAGACCACCTCAGTGAATCTCCGCAACGACTGAAGGTTGCCGAAGCGATTGTCCGACATGGTTTCCATGTTGAAGCTGCTGGTGTCATCAAATGTGGTGATATTCGTATACCATTGAAGTCACTAGGTGACGCTCTTGGTATTGACCGTCGTACTGTCCGTGCAACGACTGAGGATATTTGTGATAATGAAGAACTTTGTGAGTTCTTTTCACTCTTGAGACCCGCAGGACCATCTTTAGAGCTAGTTCATAGAGTATTTGGGTATGGAGTGGTTACAATCTTTGTTGAGTCACCGGGGTCTCCAGGTATCCTATCCGAAGTGACCTCAATGATTGCTGGTTATGGCATACCAATTAGGCAAGTCCTAGCCGAGGATGTAGCCATCTATCAGAATCCTTGTCTGAAGGTGATCACTGAAGAGCCCCTCCCTGGAAAAGTTATAGAGACACTGACAGATATCAGAGGTGTTAAGAAAGTCATCATAGACCGGTAATCTAGTATCCTATTCCAAACCTTGAAAAGGTGCATCATCTGCGAGTGCTAGAGTGTTTTTTCTATGAACTCCGAAACCCGCGCTCCAACCATTGAGGGTGTTTCTCAAACCCCTTCAGATGATGTTTCTAATAGGAGTGGGATGTATCAAGTCTGGATGCTCGCCATCTCATTAGCAGTCCTCCAGATAGGTTTCGGAATCATTACCCCGATTTTTCCATACTACATATCTGAACTTGGGATGGCAGGAATTGAGTTGGGTGTTTTGGCATCTTCATTCGCAATCTCACGTATTCTATTTGCAGGTCCATTAGGTAGCCTATCTGACAGAGTTGGGAGAAGACCTGTCCTGATGGCCGCACTACTTGGCTTTGCCATTGCAAATGTTATCTATGCATTCGCCATGGATGTCATAGTTATGATTTCTGCCCGGGCATTAGAAGGAGCAGTTTCAGCAGGTTTCTTTCCTGCGGCAAATGCATTTGTGTCTGACGTGACAACGCCTGAAAATAGGGGGACGGGGATGGGATATCTTAGTACAGGAAACATGGTAGGGTTTGTTACTGGTCCAGCACTCGGTGGGGTTTTAGCTCAATTTCTTGGAATTCGTATACCCTTTATTGTTGCTGCCATTGTGACTCTAATCACCCTGCTGATGATTTATCTCCTTGTGAAGGAACCTGTTAGAAAGATATTCCGAGTTCATGAAGATGTTTCTCGACGAGTAGCACTTCGAAATTCGCTAGCACGAATCTCCAGAATCATATCAAGAGCCCGTGGTAGTTACGGAGCACTAGGAGTAGCAATGTTTGCAAACTTCTTTGCTATGGGCATCCTTGAGGTAGCCTTCCTCCTTGATGCTGTCATCAACATTGGTGTTCAACCAATTGAGATAGGTAGCTTCTTTGGTGTGATTGGAATCGTGATGATCTTTGGTAATATTGGCTTCGGAAAAATTGCTGATATGAAAGGTCGGAAATGGCTCATAGTAATTGGCTCCTTTATAGGTGCTGCTTCAATGTTGATGTTCATGATTTCTCAAACCGTCGTGGACCTAGTTCTCTCAGGAGTGGTCCTGTCAATTGGAATGTCGATGCGAGGTCCCGCCATTCAAGCTCTCATTGCAGACCTAACAGATCCAAGTGCATTTGGAAGTGTCATGGGACTGTTTGGAGCAGTTGGAAACAGTGCTTATGCAGTAAGTCCTCTCATGGGAGGCCAGATTTTTGATGATACTGGCTCAAGCGCAATAAGTCTGGTGATTGCAGGCGGTGTTTCAGTATTGGGTGGTGTTGTAGCAGCGGTGCTAATCCCTAAGCATACAGTAACGTGGGAAGATGAAAATAACAAGGCAACTAAGTGATTGTTGCAGCAACATAAGCAACAACACTTGAGTCGTCCTTGGTGATGTCCCCCGACGTTGTGTATTTGAGTAATTTGAACTGCGTGGCTCCCCTCTCTTTCGCAAAGACCACCGCCGCAGCGATTGGTCCTGCTCCACAGATACTCACTCTATGTTGCCTTACAAATGAGAGGAATCCCTCTGCATCAAGGAACTCGAGATACTCCATAGCTTGGTTATCCTTCTTACGAGCACTCTCAGCTGATTCAAAGTGTGTGAAGTCAGAGCTTGCTAGAACGAGTATGTCCATCTCATCCGCCAACTTGGCAATGGTCTTCCCTATTGATTCGCACACAGCAAAGGATTGGTCTGAAACACATATCGGTACAAAGCTCACACCAGGTCCGAATGCATATTGAAGGAAGGGAACTTGGACCTCAAGTGAATGTTCATTACTATGTGCGATACAGTCATTTGTCGCATATTCATCCTCCCTTACAATTGCATCACCCAACACACTATCAAATTGAGCTACCCCAAGTGGAGTCTGCCAATCATCATTGCATACTGCAAGTCTTGCACCAACCCCGGTGTGATTTGGTCCAAGCATGACGATATGTTCTGGTATTCCATCCTCAAAGATCCTCAAAAAAGTATGAGCCGCTGGCATTCCTGAATACATATAACCTGCATGGGGTGCTATGGCAGCTTTGAGAGACCTTGTTGAACCGGGCGCTCCCTCTGGAAGCTTTCCTGGACCTAATGGTCCCAAGAAGCAATTCTCAAGTCGCTTTTGTAGTAGGTCTTCTTTTCCCTCATAGAACCTGCCTGCAACCACTGGCATCCGAACCATGACAATCCCAATATACAAATGGCATCCCAAGAGAAAAGCCTTTGGTCTTTATTCTTCTGAAGATGAACACTGCTTCATCGTGAATTTCCAAGTCCCTTCAGGATGTAGTCTATTAGCGTTTCCATCTTGACCAGCTCGGTTTCCTTTGATGTCATGTTTCGAGCACTCACTACACCATTCGCAACGTCTCGTTCTCCCACAATTACTGTGAACTTGGCATTTTTCAAATCGGCTTCTTCAAGAAGCTTCTTCAAAGGTCGGTCCATCAAATCAACCTCACATGACACACCAGCTTGGATGAGTTTTGTCTGGTATGAGGTTGCATATCGAATCATTGAACGAGTGATCGGTGCAATAAAGACATCCAGATCTTTTGTAAGATTCGTTCCATTGCCCCTGGCAAGAACCACCTCGATTAGCCTGCCTATTCCTAAGGATATTCCAGTGGCTGGCGTAGGTTGCCCTCCAAACTTCTCAATGAGATGGTCGTAGCGGCCGCCTCCAAGAATTGAGCCAACTTCTGGCTTTCCAAGATATACGCCTTCAAAGACTGGACCTGTGTAGTAATCCAGCCCCCTAGCAAGTGACATATCGAATTCAACGAGTTCAGACACTCCACATGCTTCAAAGACGTCTGCCATGAGTTTGAGTTCTTCCACGCCCTCAATCCCAATTTTTGATCTTTCAAGGAGCTCCTCGAATTTTTCAAGTGTCTTTGAATCACTACCCTTGATTGCAATTGCATCGATGAGATATTTACTTTGATTCTCTCCTATACCCCTCTCATCAAGTTCAATCAGAACGCCATCCCTACCGATTTTATCCAGTTTATCAATTGCCCTGAAACATTCGTATGCTTGTTCTTCTCTAACACCAGCTTTCTCAGTCATCCCGCGAAGGACCTTTCGGTTATTGATTCTGATCATATAGTCTGAGCTAAGAACTCGCCTGAGAAACTCAAGCGCAACAAGAATGACCTCTGCATCAGCAGCTGGACTTGCAGCTCCCACAATATCCACATCAGCTTGTTCGAACTCTCGATAACGACCAGCCTGTGGTCTATCATACCTCCAAGCCTTGCCAAGAGCGTATCGCTTGAAGGGTTTTGGCAAATGAGGATTTGTGGCAACAATACGTGCAAGAGGAACAGTAAGGTCGAATCTCAGACCAACCTCTCTGTCACCTTTGTCCGTGAACTTGAATGTTTCAGCTTCTACCTCCTCTCCGCCCTTGGCTGATAACGTTTCCCAGAGTTCCATTACAGGAGAGTCCAAGGGTTCGTATCCATACAGCTCAAAGATTTCAACCGCGCTGTCCATGAGATAGTTCTTTATCAACATCTCTGAACCCATGAGGTCTCTCATACCCCTGACTGTCCGCATTTCACTCAATTGTATTCCTCCAGAATTCGTATCGGTCACTGGCGTAGTTGGTAGAGGTTACACTAATGCTATTCATCTGTGTGAACAGATCCACCAACTGTCACGTTTGTCACCAGCAGCGTGTCTGTCATATACTACTTTAAGTCTTGTGTTGAACTATCTACCAGATTCTAGACTAG
>JAEORX010000191.1 GCA_016840685.1 Candidatus Thorarchaeota archaeon | reverse complement strand
TGGAATGTATGGCCACAATGGAACTGCATTCTTTGGGGACACGTATAACTTCACTAAGGCTGTTGAAGAATGGAATCTTGCCATGCAGAACCCTACCTTTATTGATTCACTGAATGCTCTAGGGAATGACCTACCAATCTACTATGTGTTGACTTCGCTGGAGCCACCTGAGTTCTATGAGATTCTGCAAAATACCCTCAATGAGCTATGGATTCAATCAAGTACCAATCTAACCGGACTCGTTCAACCCATGAGGTGTACACTTCAGGGTCTTAGTTGGGGAAATTATCTCGACATCCTTCGACAGGGCAACATGTTGATTCACCTCATAGGCTGGACTCCTGATCTTGCAGATCCAGATGACTTTCTGCAACCTCTTGTTTATCACAAAGGTGTGTATGCTAGAAGAATTGGGTACAACAACACAGATGTCAACAATTGGTGTGATATCCAAAGATCAACAACTGGAGATGAGCGCATTCAGTATCTCAACCTAATTCAAGAACAAGTTGCATCAGATGCCCCATACCTCTGGTTAGCTCAGGAAACAGAGTTTCGGGTTTGGAGAACCTGGTTGTATGGTGATGGTCTTGTGTACAATCCCATGCATCAGATTTACTTCTACCATGTGTATAAGGAAGGGGTTCCTGAAGTTACTGACCCTCTAAGAGATCTTCTCATAATTGGGATATCCATTGAGGTCGTCATCATCGCAACTCTGGTTGTCTATCGATTTAGTAGGCAGCTACAGCAGACCAGTTCTACATGAGTGGTAATGTTGTCACTACTACCAATGAAAGGATGAACGAACTCATTATGACAGCTGACCACGTGTTTTCTAACTGAAATGAAGACCAGATTATAATCACTGTAGCCAATAGTTGTACCAATACGATGCGCACCCAGAGCACACCAATCAGGACAATCCTCCCACCTTCAACGCCTGCTATGGTAGTCCCAAGTATGGTAAGGATTGTCAAGAGTGCTACAAGGGCAAACTTGGAGAAGAATGCAAAGAGCACAATCTTCGCTTTTTTGAAAAGTTTACCCTCCTCTCTATTATTCAATAGCAATCCTCGAATCCAAGCTGCCTCAAATAGAAAGAAAGGAACCGTAAGTATGGTGAGAAGAAGGATATTGAGACCTCGGATTCCAACTGGCCATTTCACCAAGACAAGCAGGATTGCTGGGTGTGTTGGAGCCCCAGCAAGTCCAAGCCAGATAAGGAACCAGACAATGCCAATACTAGCAACTAGAAGATTCTTCAAGATGTCCATCAAATGTTCTTTTAGGTTGAAACGTTGAATTCCGACAGATGATAATGATTTCATTGTATCGTTCCTACCCATCAAACGAAACATTATGATGAGAAGAGTGATCGTTCCAACAAGCAGGAAGAGAATGAATCCAGTCATGGACATAGTTCCCAACCATATGATCCCTGCATCTTCAAAACCCAGCCCGACCAAGGATAGTGCATTGAACAGGAGGATTGTTCCTCCTCCCAGAAGGCAACTCATCACGAAGACTCTACGAGAGGCAAAGGGGTCTGTGTTTATCGTGATTCTACGAGGTCGCAACTTGTCAGGAAGGAAGCTGTATGCCAGCCACATCACTGGGATAACTGATATGAGAAGAAAGGCTGAGCCTGCAAATGTGGCTATGTTCTTATTTTGATAGACATGGTCAAAAGGATCACGTGTGTAAATCAGTTGGCTTTCTCCCTGCACTCCCCGAACCAACCATTCTATTGCTTCACTGACCAGCTTGTCATCAATAGTTTCAAAGATATGATTCGAGGGACCAAAGGCCAGTCTATATGCTGTTTTGTTGGTGAATGAACCATAGGTGACCTCTTCTTGTGCAGACTCGTTTCCTGTGGCAAAACGCAGTGCCCGAAGTGCATCTTGTCGAGTGACAATTTCATCAAACTCACCAATTGCAAACAACAGGTTTCCTGGAAAATCAACAAAATCAAATGCATTCAGTTTACCTGCGTCACCGACTGCAACATACGCCTTCGGTTTTATGGGGAATTTTTCAAGCTCAATTGCCACTCGAAAACCAAGCGAGTGTGAGAGGACACCATAAATCTCATTATCCACATTGGGATATGTGGTCTGGATGTGACGTACTGCTACGTATGCCTGCAGTGCCACATTGTAGAAGTTGGTGATGTTGAACTTGGTGGTCGAATCTCCATGTCCCGGAAGGTCTATCGACACAACGGTGAAGTTCCTGCGTGCAAGCTCGATGTTGAACGCATACATCCCTTCCTTTGTTCCTGTGAGGCCGTGGAGTGTCAGCATCACTGGCATGGGTTCATAGTGATTAGCAGTCCGAGGCGCATAGACAAGGAGTTCAATCGATCGACCAGGCATAGTTTCAATGGACAGCCTTTCCACCGAGACCTCTCCCATTCCTCGGTCTACTGCCCATGAGAGATAGAAACAGGAACCAATGAGGATAGTGAAGATGAGGAAAGTGTAGTAGAGCGGCTGTCTCTCCATGACGTCCACCGTGTAGATGATTTCTGAGCCACTCTCTTTGACATAAAGGTGACGATAATCAATTGAGTAGTAGCGGGGTCTATCAGACCCCTATACTAATAGTCTACACCGAGCTTTTTAGAGAGCTTCTCCAACATGTCCTTCGTCATGGCTGCAAGGTCATAGTCGGGTTTCCAGCCCCATTCCTGTCGAGCAGCGCTGTCGTCAAGCGATGCTGGCCAAGTTTCTGCAATCTGCTGTCTGAAGTCTGGCTCATAGCTTATCTCGAACTCAGGGATGTGTTTCTTAATCTCTGCCGCAATCTCCTCAGGCGCAAAGCTCATTGCTGTGATATTGAAGCTTCGATGCTTCAGCCTGCCTACATCAGCCTCGATCAGGTCAATGGTGCACTTCAGACAATCAGGCATGTACATCATGGGAAGATATGTCCCTTTGTCAAGAAACGAGGTGTATCTCTTGTTCTTGAGGGCTTCGTAGAAAATCTCAACTGCGTAGTCAGTTGTCCCGCCACCCGGGAGTGTTTCTGAACTGATGATGCCTGGATAGCGCAATGAACGGAAGTCCATGCCATATCGCTTAACGTAGTACTCACCCCAGAGTTCGATGAATACCTTTGAAACGCCATATGCTGTTGTCGGTCTCATTATCACATCATTGGGTGTGTTTTCCCGAGGAGTACTTGGACCGAATGCTGCAATGGAGCTTGGTATCATGACTTGATCAAGCCCCAGAATTCTGACTGCTTCTAAGACATTGTAGGAGCCCTCAATGTTGGTTCTGTATGCTAATTGTGGATCTTTTTCGCCTGTTCCAGAAAGTAGTGACGCATTGTGAATCATGATATCAATGTCATAGTCAACAAGCATCGCATGAAGCTGGTTGGTGTCAAGTACATCTAGCTGCAGGTAAGGACCATCCTTCTTGAGAATTGCAGGAGGTTTTTTCCTCCCTGTGGCAACAACATTTTCGCCACCATACTTCTTCCTGAGTGCTCCAACAAGTTCAGTTCCAATCTGACCATAGCTGCCGGTCACGAGTATCCGTTTCAATCTGTGAATCCTCAATAGTTGATGTGAATTAGTGTTCAGGCCGAGATGCCTTGGTTTTAAGTGTTTACTCCATTCGTGGAGAAAAACGAGTTAGATTCAAGCAGTATTAGGATTAGATATATTGTGGGTTTTAGATAAGCTCAGGGAAACTCAAACTTGCTCTTTTTCTGCTTCCTCTCATTGATTCTCATTATTCTAAATCCAATCAACAGACTTCTGTTTCGAGGAACCGTATAATCGAACAACAAAACCAAGACTGATTGTTCTAGGATTAGATTGATATCAAACCATAGCCATTACACTATTGAATTTGTAAGGAGGAGAAATATGGAGGTACATCCCTCATAGCTCTCAGGGGTCATATGGCGTGCGGGTAGTAAAGCAGAATTCGGTCGCTCTGATTCTTCTTATTATAGTGGCAACTTCTTTTGCCCAATTGTCCTCTACCTCTACTGATCTGCCTGTATATTGCTCATTTCCTTCTGAGATCCCTTCTCCATCAAATACCCTCGCTGAAACTGATGTAGCATTAACATGGACTTCAAGATGGTCAGCAACTCCGCAAGCTGTGACGAATGAAACTGAGATAGTTGGTGAACACATTGTCTTGAACGCCACCTTTGCTGAAGACCTGAATGTGACCTGGACCAAAATGTCACTTCTCGATGGAATTCATGAAATAATATCTGATGGCAATTCTGTTATTTTGGATACCTACTTGCTAGGACATAATTCAACAGTTGAAATATCTGTGACCGGAAATACGTCTGGAAACACTGAGCTTTCGTACAGTTGGCATAATATCACTTTGAGTAATTTCTTCGCTCCACGGGTCAACATAGATGCAATAGAAGACATCAATGGAGAATGTTATAATATCACCTGGACTTCTTTCGACCAGAATGAGGATGATGTGAACTATTACCAGGTCTGGATTTCAGCAGATGGTGGGTTAGCATACCAATTAATAGGCGCTAATTTAAACAAGACCCACTTCCTCTGGGACTCCACCGGATTTCTTAGAACTGAATATTATATTAAAATTAGGGCGTTTAGTCTAGATTTCACCTTCAACAACCTCTGTAGTGTGGATAACCCACCTTCCAGTTATTGGCCTGGAGACTATGGAGATAGTCAACCGATAGAAGTTCTGATGGGAGATGTCACTACAGGACCTAATCCTGGATGGTTCCAAGTCAGCCTTGACCATCCTGCTGACATCACATACTTAGAATTTTCGACTGGAAACACAATTGTG